>JBFJOD010000031.1:0-25105 GCA_041617795.1 Gemmatimonadota bacterium
CCCCCTACCCCAGCAGTCGGCGAGCATCGAGCCACCCGATCACGTGTCAGCCTCCGCGCCTGGCGGCGCTGCGGCCGACGGTGTGGATCAGTCGATCGACGTCGAGCAGGATGATCCTTTCGCCCTGGCTGAACCACCGACGAAGCCGAAGCCGAAACCCAAGGCGAAGCCGAAAGCCCGGCAGCCAAACGCGCCGGTCGACTACCACCCCGCGTTCGAATCGTTCTGGACCGAGTATCCCCGCCGCCCCAACGAGCCGAAGCTCCGGGCGTTCAAAGCCTGGCAGGCTCGCCGCAAGCAAGGCGTGGCACCAGCCGACATGATCGCGGCCGCCCAGCGCTACGCCGCCTGGGCCAAGGCGCACGGCAAGGCCGGGACGAGCTACACGCTGATGGCCGCCACGTTCCTTGGCCCGGACGGCCATTGGCAGGAACCATGGGCCGATCGCCCGGCCCGGGGCGGCAACGGCGCGAACGGCTCCGGGCACGGCGACAACGGCGAGGCGATCGTCAACCCTCGCCGGCTCAGTGATACTGCGCTGGTGGCTATGGCCGACAGCCTGGGCGTGCCGTCAGTCGGCAAGTCCCGCGACGAGCTGATTGCCCGGATCGAGCGTAAGCGCCAGGAGTCGACCCGATGAGTAGCGAAATTGACGCATCGCGCAGAAGGGGCCTGCCAGGCCGCAGGATCGGCGATCTCGCGGAGGGGTGTCTAGGTACTGGTCCGGGGGAGATCGTTGATCCTGGCGCACGGGAGACGGCAAATCGGGGTATCCCCGGGCAGGATGCTCACGAGAAGCGGCAGAATCCCAGCCCGAGGATGATCCCGGGACTCGATCACTGGCGCTGCCGCGCCCCGCTGCCCGACGGCTCAAAGTGCCAGGAATGGGCCACCGTCAAGTACGCCGGGGGAGTGTTCCGATGCCGCGAACACAAGGGCATCTGAGCCTGGCCGCACCTGGCCGCTCCGCCGCATCGGCTAGCCAGTGCGCCGCATCGGCTAGGGCGGGGTGCGCGTTCCTGAACCGTTCCAGGGGGTGACCAGGTATGCCCAAGCAACTAACGGACCAACATGAGATTTTCTGCCAGGAGTACGCCGGATCGCTCAGGCCGGCAGAGGCTGCAGAAGCGGCCAATTTCAGCCGCAACATGGGCTATAAGTTGCTTTCGCAACCAATGATCCGGGCGCGAATCGATGAGATCCAATCGGCCCGCGCCAAGCAGATGTTGATCAACCAAACCGAGGTGCTGCGCCAAGCTGCGTACATCGCAGGCAGCGACATCACCGAGGTGCTGTCGGCGGCCAATGTGCGTGACCTGCAACTGATGCCCGAGCGTGTGCGCAAGGCTATCCGCCGGGTCAAGCGCAAGCGGCAGATCGTGGGCGAGACGGTCACCGAATACCTGGAGGTTGAGATGCACGCCAAGCAACCCGCATTGGAATTGCTTGCGCGTGCAACGGGTGCCGACAAGCCGGACGGTCCCAGCGACGATACGCCGGCATTGGTCGGCCTGGTGGTCGAGACCTGATCATGGGGAGCATGGACATGAGCGAACTGATCTTCGGCGCCGCCCTGGGATTGCTGGCTACCCTACCCCTGGTCCTGGTGATGGCACTGACCATCCGGGATCTGCGGGATGATATCAGACGACTGGAGCGCACGATCGAGCGCATCACCGAGCGGAGGAGTATGGGCAATGCCTGACCAACCACAAGTTGCATTCGTAACAACCAAGCCGGCGTCCAGCTCGACCGGCATCCAGGGTGGCGTGGGGGCAATAGGCTGCGGCCTGGCCGTCATCATTCCGGTGCTGATGGGCTACGTCGATTATGACCCGGCCACATTCGCCCCGGCGATCGGCAGCGTGATCACCGGATTCGTCGCGGTGTGGGGCAGGGCGACGGCGCGCGAGGTCATCGTCCTGCGCAAACCGTCACAGGTGAAACAATCATGAAAAGTAGGGTGGTGCACTACATAGAACCGGAGGCTCCCGGGCTGGCGCGGGGGTTCACTCATTGCAATCGCAGCCGGTTCATTCACTGGAACCGGATAAAGCGTGGGACGGTTGTCGGGCAGACAATGGTGCGGCGAGATCCGCCGCTCACGGTGACCGATGTGCCAGGCGAGGTGACGTGCAAGGCATGCCTTCGATCCCTGGCCAACAGCCGCAAGTTCATAGCGGCATTGGAGCAGAGCAGACATGACAAGCAATCCGCCCGTGCGTGATGTGCTGAACGGCATGCGCCAGGCCGAAGTCTATGCGATGGCCAGGCGATGGTGGAACAGCAGGGGCCGCAAGCTGGTGAACCAGGCTTTCAACGAGGAGCGCATCTCCGGCCGGTTTGTCCCATCGGGTGCTGGCCCCGCGTTCCGGACCGCCGGGCGCACCGAGACTGTGCTGCCGTCGGGCATCCTGCGCGGCCTGCCGTGGAATCAGTTGCAAGTGCAAGAACGTGCCCGGGTGGCCAGGGTGTGGCACTACTTCAATGTGGTGAAGCGCGACGTGCCCGAGGATCGACGCGGCGAGGATGAGCGGCTGTTCGCCGACATCGCGGCCAGGCTGCGGCTGGAGGATTGACGCATGGACCCCACCGCCGTGTTCCGGCGATGCGGCTACTGCGCGCATTGGAGTCTGTCGAATCCGGGCGAGGCTCGATTGTCCTGGGTTCAGCCGGCCATGGATGTGGGCCGGTGCGGACACTATGACAAGGCGACACTGCGCGGCCAGGGCCAGGCGTGCCCAAGGTTCACGCGCGAGCCGGGGAGTGACGACGATGCAGGCGAATAGGATGCCGCGCGAGTTCCGCGATCTGCTGATCAGTGAGCGCCGCTTCGGCCTGGTGAATGTGCGGGGCGTCGAGTGCGCTCAACAGGATCATGTGCCGTGGCTGCAGGAGAACGTGTGGCCGCATGCCGTTCTCGACCTGGGCGATGACCAGCTCTGGATCTACGGGTGCTGCCAGGAGTTCGCCCCGGTGCGGGGCGAGGCGGTGCCGGTTTATGCGCTGTACTGGCACCAGGGCTTTAAGCGGTTTCAGATGAAACGGGTGGCGCATGCGTTCACAGCCTGGCATGAGGCCGGGGATAGCTGGGCGGTGGAGGACTGATGCGCCAGGCGTACCTGCCCCGGGTCAATCTGCAGGACGCGCCGACCCTGGGCATGCTGTTCCACGACTGGGACAACCATGCCCTGGTGGCGATCGGCCCGGTCGGATCCGGCAAGACCTATGGCGGTCTGTGCACCAAGGTGTTCGCGCATGCGCTGCGCCAGCCGGTGCACCCGGCGACCGGCACCATTCACTGCCGCTACGCGATCGTGCGCAATACCAGCCCGGAGCTGAAACTGACCACCCTCAAGACCTGGCTGGAACTGTTCCCTGAACACATCTGCGGCCCGGTGCGGTACAGCGCGCCGATCATGCACCACCTGCGCATCCGACCGACCTGGGAGACCGATGCCGATGGCCACAAGCGGCTGGTGTCGCCGGGCCTGGACTGCGAGGTGTATTTCGTCCCGCTCGACAAGCCGCGCGATGTGGCCAAGCTGCGATCGATGGAGTTGACCGGGGCCGCGATCAACGAGGTCAGCGAGGTGCCGCTCTCGATCGTGACCATGCTGCGCCGTCGCGTTGGCCGCTACCCGAAGCGGGATCGCACCATCGAGATGGAGGGTGGCGGCTTCTACGAATGCTGGCACCCCATCGTTGTGATGGATTCAAATGCAACCGATACAGACCATTGGCTGTCGACGTATGCGAAGGCGCCACCGGAGGGGTGGGCATTCTACCTGCAGCCGCCAGCCGTCCTGGAGATGCAGAAGGCGGACGATGGTACCTGGCACAGTGTCGAGCCGGGGTACAGCCACGTCTGTGGCGATGAGTCGATCGTATTCGCTGCCGGGCGGCACTGGGCGGTGAATCCGGGCGCCGAGAACCTTCAGAATCTGCGGCGCGGCTACTACGATCGGCAGCAGTTGCCAGGCTCGACGCTGCAGCAGATCCAGCGTGACGTGCAGGCCAAGTGGGTCTATGTGCTGGACGGCCGGCCGGTCATCACCGGATTCAATCGCCAGGTGCACGTTCGCGCCTTCGACCTGCCTGAGAACATCGAGCTGATGAGCGGTGGTGACATCGGTGGTGGCACGCTCAACCCGGCGGCCATCCTGGGTTATCGCAACCGGCGTGGCATCTGGATGATCGTGGACGAAGTAGTTGCAAGTGATATGGGTTTGCGTTCCTTCGTCGCCGAGTTCAAGGCTGTGCTGAGCCGGCAGCATTTCCGCGAAGCGCGAGCCACGCACACCGTGATGCACGGCGATCCAGCCGGAGAAAAGCGAGATGAACTTTTCGAGGTGATCATCTTCAAGCATCTGCGCGCTGCCGGTCTCAACGCCCTGCCGGTGATGACCAATGTCTTCGGCCCGCGCGTGGAAGCGATCGAGGCGCCGCTGGGGCGAATGGTCGACGGTGCCCCGGGCCTGGTGATCCACCCCCGGTGCACGACCCTGATCAAGGCCCTGGAGGGAGCTTGGCACTTTCGCAGGATCCAGATGGCGGGCGAGGAGCGCTTCAGCGACCAGCCGTCCAAGAATCACCCCTACAGCGACTGCGGCGATGCCCTGGGCTACCTGCTGCTGGGGGGCGGGGAATATCAGGCTATGGTCCAGGCCGACCAGGACCGGCCCGAATGGGACCAGGTGCACGTCGCCAGTGCCGACTTCGATGTCTGGTGAGCGGGCGGCGCGGGCGGCTCAGGTGCGCCTGAGACCGGCCAAGGGAACCAGCCATGACGACTATGTGGTGTTCGGCGACTGGAGCGCCCTGGCACCATCGCCCTGGGTCTGGACCCGGGGCCTGACCAGCCCGGGGTGGCGACATGTGATGCTGCTGCGCGACTACCAGGCGACAGCCTCGATCCTGCTCAACCCCATGGCTCACTACCTGCAGATGAGTCCCTACCCGGCGCCGGCCATCGAGGTGGCCCTGGGCCTGCTGGAGCATGGCGCCTCGATCGTGAGGGTATTCACCAGGCCGCAGTGGGCATACAATCCACGCGGACTGCATACCTGTGTATCGGTTGTCAAGCATGCCCTGGGGGTGAGAGCGCCCTGGGTCTGGACGCCGAAACAGTTGCACCAGTATCTGATCCGCCAGGGCGCGGAGCCGCTTAGAAGGGGAGACTGAGGGCCATGACCGAGACCATCGAATTTTTGATCGAGGGGCCGCCCAAGCCGGACACGTCGGGCCAGAAGGCGCTGGCCAAGCAGGTCGAGGAGGACAAGCGGCGCACGCAGTTGCTGGAGCGCTCCGAGCGCGAGAGCCTGGCCGCCAGGATCCGCGCGGCCCGGGGTGCCAGGGCGAATCGGGGCGGCCTGCTGCTGTCGAGGCGCACGCCTGACTCAGCCGGCAAGGCGACCCTGGGGTAGCCGGCCGTGCCCTGCGAGATACTGATCAATGTTGCCGAATCGGCCGGTCGCGATCTTGTGCGAGGGCAGCCGTTCGTTGTCAAAGATGATGTCGACCTGGCATTGTCTCCCTGGGCAATCAAGGAGCAGTTGCCGCAGTGGATCATCTTGCGGCTGACCGATAGGACCAAGGAGCAGGTCGAGGCATTTCTAGAGCCGCTTCAGAATGTGTTCACGTTCAACCAGATCGCATCCAATGCGCAGGGCCGGCGTTATGCGGTCTCGGTGAAACCCGGCATTGTGAGTCGATTCGGCATATCGCGCGCTTTCAAGCAGGAGGCGCGCGACTTCATCGTGAACGAACACGGTGGCGTGATAGTTTCGTTTGATCCGGTTGCCGGGTCTGCCGTTGTCGATATCCCGAATCCAACCCCGCCGCTGACGTTCGCGGAGATAGCCCGCCAGTTCAATCGACTGTTCAGCGAGACGTTGTCGCGTAATCGGTTCATCTTTGCGGCCGCCGATGTCGATGCCGTGATTGCCAATGGAGGCACAATCGAGGTGACGGCGGATGCCGTATTGTCGCGGCTTCAGGATCTGGAGGCATAGCCGATGGGCGATCTAACGGTAAAGCAGGACGGCAGTGGCGATTACACCACCCTGAAAGCCGCGCTAGCTGATGCCGGCTTGGCGCCCGGTGACACGATCACGATCGCCGGGTTCTGGACCATCGCCGAGGCGAACGTCGCTACGACAGTTGCAGATGAGAACATTACGGTGACCGCTGATGCCGATGCGCGACATTATGGCGTAGTCACGCACATAGGAGGCACGGGCGGATCACCGACAAGCCCTGGGCATTACCGATTGGAGAATACGGCGTTTAGCGGCGACATATACCTCTGCGCTTCAAACCACACTTGCGAAAATATCGTTATGCGCCCACGCCATGCGTCGGCCTCCTCTGTTAAAGGGGTGAGCCTGCCGGCCGCAAGCGGGAAAACGATAACGTTCCGCAATTGGATTATTTACACCGATGGCGGCAATGTTGTTGATGCCGTGCAAACAAGCAATTTGGTCAACTCGACAGTAAATTTCGAGAACTGCATTCTGATGGGATTCCCAGATGCCGGCATCCTGGTGCAGGGATCGATTTCGCTACAGAACACCAATTACAATATCGATTCATGCGCAATCTTTCGCAACGGGACGACGCCGGCTGCGCAGGCCGGGATTCATGCCACGCCAGCAGGAACAGCCACGCCGGAAGTGACGTTCAACATAAAGAACTCGATCATTGCCGGGCACACTGTGGGCGGCGATCTTTTCATGAACGTCGATTCCCGGTGCCAAGTGAACATCAATAATTCGGTGTCGAGCGACGTAACATTCACGACCTACGGCGATTCGGTTGTTGCCAGCCTGGAGAATCATTCGATAACCGACAGTGCAACTCCTGGCGCTGGCGATTGGATTGTCGTAACGCAGAACGCGACTCGACCCTACAACGTGACGCCGCAAGACATACCAGAGAATGCCATTCTCAAGACTGGTGCGACTGCGTTGACAACGGACATTGCAGGCAATGCGCGACCGGCGAGCAACGTGGACATAGGGCCGTTTCAGATCTCGGTCGGGCCACCACCCGGCGGTGGCGGTGGTGGCGGCGGCCCCGGCATTCCGATCGGGTTTACTTCCGACTTCGTGCGGCCGTTCCCGGCCAGTTTCAACTGATACCTTTTGGGGGATACCTCGATGACCGACCCGATTGCCGAGACGATCCAAAGCGGGACGCTGGCCACTTCGACGCTGCGGCTGCAGGGCCAGGGCGCGAAGATGATCACGGTGCACGTTCACCCCGACACCGCAGGCGCCGAGACCCTGGTGCTGGAAGCATCGCCGCCAGGGCTGGGTCAATGGGTGACGCTCGATTCGATCACCGATGATGGCAACGACCAGATGCTGCAGGTGCAGATCGCCGGCGCCTGGGATGTGCGGTTCGCCTTCGACGGCGCGGCGACGACCGGCGTCTACGATGTCGTTGTCCAGTCGGGTCGCCTGGGATCCTGACCATGGCAGCACGCAGCATTCTTGAGGTGCGGGATCGGTTCAACCGGGCGCGGCAGCGCAAAAACCTGTGGAACTCGATTCTATCCGATGCCTACGAATTGTTTCTGCCGCAACGAAACCTCTACTTCGACACCGGCAGCGGTGATCCGACCACCACCCCGGGGCAGCGCAAGACCGCCAACGTCTACGACTCGACTCCCCAGGTGAGCCTGATGCGCTTCGCCAACCGGGTGCAGAACGACCTCATGCCCCCGGGCAAGCGGGTCTTGTCCCTGGAAGCTGGCCCCCTGGTGCCGGAGGAACTGCGCGACCAGGTGAACGATAAGCTGTTCCAGATCAACGAGCAGATGTTCGCGGTCATGCAAGGATCGAACATCGACAATGCGATCGGTGAGCTGCTGCTGGACTGGGGCATAGGCACCGGGTGCCTGCTGACGCAGGCCGGCGATGGCGTCACCACCCCGCTGATCAACTACGTCGCGGTGCCCGCCTCGACGGTGCTGCTGGAGGCTGGCCCCTGGGGCACCATCAACGGCATCTACCGCGAGTTGCGCGTCAAGCTCGATGACATCACCGGCTGGTGGCGCGACTTCAAGGAACCGCAAGAGTACGGGATGATCCCGGCCAACAAGCGCCACGCCCATGAGCTGAAGCTGATCGAAGCCACCTACATGGTGGACGAGACCTGGTACTACGACATCATCGACCCGTCGATCGGCACCGATGGTCATCGAGGCGTGAGCCGGGCGATGGACGGCAACCCATGGGTCACGCCGCGCTACCTGGTAGTTGCGGGTGAAACCGAAGGGCGCGGCCCGGCCATCCAGGCGCTGCCAGATGCCAAGGTGATCAACAAGATCGCCGAGTTATTCCTTAAGGCGGCCAGCCTGCGGATCCAGGGTGTGTGGACCGGCGTCAACGACGGCGTGCTGAACCCCAACAATGTGCGCGTGATCCCGGGAGCGGTGATCCCGGTCGGATCCAACGGCGGTGCGCGCGGGCCGTCATTGATGCGCGTGGATCCACCGGGCGATCTGAACCTGGCCGAGCTATCACGCGAGGAACTGCGCAACCAGATCCGCCAGTTCATGCTCGACAACAGCCTGCCACCCGAGGGTGGCGCGGTGCGTTCGGCGACAGAGATCATTGAACGGGTCAAACAACTGGCCGCCGACATCGGCGCGCCCTATGGTCGGCTATACAACGAGCTGATCGTGCCGTTGGTCCAGGCCACCCTGCGCGCGATGAAGCGTGCCGGCCTGCTCGACATCATGCCCAAGGTCAACGGCTTGACTGTCAAGGTGGTGGTCCAGTCGCCGCTGGCACTGGAACAGAACCTCAACGACGTCGAAACCCTGGTGCAATGGTTGCAGGTGATAGGGTCGATCGACCCCAACATGCTGCGCCTGGGCGCCAGGATCGAGGATGTGCCCGAGTGGATCGCGCGCAAGATGGGCGTGGATCCGGCACTGTTCCGGACCAAGGGCGAGCGCATCAAGTTGCAGCAGCAGATGGCGGCCATGGCAGCCCAGGCCCAGGGGATCCCCACGGGCGGCGGCCCCGCGCCCGATGCTGGTGTGCCACAGATACCGGCCGGCGCTGGCGGCGCGGCTGCCGGTCTACCATTGGCCGCCTGATCCAACCACATCGACAGGAGAACCGTCACCATGCAATCCGGCATGAAAAACCCGCTGCAGTACCTGGAAGAGTTCGCCCGCACTCAGGATTGGTCCCAGTTCGACCAGGACCATTCCGAGGCGCGGTTCGAATCCGATCACGCTCAATGGTTGCACGCGCAAGAAATCGCCCGGCCGTTCTCGACGCCCGAGGGCCAGATCGCCCTGCAGCGCCTGCGCCAGGCCACCATCCAGGCCGCCACCTTCGATGCGGACCTGGGCCTGCTCAACGGCATCGCCATGGGCTTCGCGCGCGAGGGCCAGAATTCGGTGATCCGCTACATCGAGAATTGCATCCGCCGGGCCGAGGAAGGTCCGCCCGAGAAACCATCAACGTAAGCTGAGGTGAGTACGATGGCGATGACGCTACGCAAGGCAGTGAACCGATTGGTCAACGACTTCGGTGTCGCGTTTCAGGTATCGGGCCGACGGCCGGGCAGCTTGGTCGCCATGCAAAGGGCGCTGCAGGAGTTCTCGACCAACGCCCATCCGGTGATGGACCAGGATTTGGCGCCGGCCCCGGTGAAGTCGAAAAAGAAGTCGGCGTCGAAGAAGAAGGTTGCGAGTGCAACCGAAACCGAGTGAGGTATGAACCATGGCCGCAGTAGAAGGACAGCACCCCGCAAGCGGTGGCGAGGGTAGCGAGAACACCGAGAACACCGCGAACGAACCGACCGGCAACGAGGGATCGAAGGCTGGGAAGGAGAACCTTTTGCAGCAGGCCGCTGCCGCTCAGTCGGAGGCGGACGGCGCGGACGATCGAGGCGCCGGCCAGGCTGGCGAGGACGGGCGCCCGGCCTGGTGCGCGGACCAGTTCTGGAACGCCGAGACAAAGTCCGTCAACAACGAGGCGTTGCACAAATCCTGGCAGGACACCCGGGCGGCACTGAAGCGCGCCAAGGCGGAGGCGAAGCGCGAGGGCACCTTCCCCG
This sequence comes from Gemmatimonadota bacterium, assembly GCA_041617795.1. Lineage (GTDB taxonomy): Bacteria > Gemmatimonadota > Gemmatimonadetes > Palauibacterales > KS3-K002 > JBFJOD01. The sequence continues at coordinate 10,084 of JBFJOD010000031.1, forward strand.
AGGAGGCGGACGGCTACACCCTGTCCGAGGAGGTGGCGGCCAAGGTCGGCAAGCCGGTCGACGGCAAGCCCGACTCGCTGGCGATCTTCCGCGACATCGCACACAAGGCGGGGCTGAGCAACGAGCAGTTCGGCCAGGTGGTCGAGCAGTTCATGGTCGCGACCGAATCCCTGGTGGCCGGCGAGGCGCCGGACCCGGAGACCGAGCGTCAGTCCCTGGGACCGAATGCGGACAAGATCGTCGGGTTCCTGGTGCGCCGGGCCGACCGGTTCGTCGCCGACGGCGCCTGGACCAAAGAAGAGCGCGAGGCCTTCCTGGGCAACAACGGTGACGCCACCTCGATCCGCGCGCTCTACAAGCTGTTCCGGCACCTGGACGGCGAGAACAGCATCCCGACCGAGCTGATCGGTGGCACCGGCCGGCGCAGCCCGCAGGAACTGTATGCGGCGATCGGTGACCCGCGCTACGAGTCCGATGCCGGCTACCGCGCCCAGGTGGACCGGGAGATGCGCGAGGTCTTCGGTGACGAGCCGGCCGCATCGAGCCTGCCCAACCTGGGCGTGGATGATGCGGTGGCCAAGTCGCGCCAGCGCTCACAGGGGGCCAAGTAACCCCTTGACCTGGCAGGGTGCCGGGGCCAGAATCCCCGGCCATGGATTGATCCCCAGCACAATGTTCAACGAACAGTGCCGGCAGCGACCCGAAGGCGGATCGATCCAAGGGGCTAGCCTGGTTCCTCCAGTCCCAGGCTAGCCCCGCTTCCTGACCGACCCGGTCGCGATGCGCTTCACCGGCTCCGCCGGCCCGCTGACCAGACTGCCTAATCGGTAATCGAGCAGATTCGTTTCAATCGATACCGGAGGGCAGACAATGTCCAAGACTCTCACCAACTCCGCCATCGCCACTTTCGATGCGGAGGTCAAGCACGCATATCAGGGCAGCGGCAAGCTGCGTGGCACGGTTCGCGTTCGCACCGGCGTAGTCGGTTCGACCCGGCAGTTCCCGAAGATGGGCAAGGGCACTGCCACCCCGCGCGTTCCGCAAACCGATGTGACTCCGATGAACGTGAGCCACACCAACGAGACGGCCACCCTGGAAGATTGGAATGCGCCGGAATACACCGACGTGTTCGATCAGGCCGAGGTCAACTTCGAAGAGCGGCGCGAGCTGGCCCAGGTGATCGCGGGCGCGATCGGCCGGCGCGAAGACCAGCTCATCATCGATGCATTGGATGCCGCCGCAACCACCCTCACGGTCAGCAACGATGTCGGCGGCACCGACACCGACCTGAACACCGCCAAGGTGCGCCGCGCGAAGCGCCTGCTCGATGACCAGGGTGTCCCGACCGGCCAGGGCGATCGCACTGCCGTGATCTCCGCCTTCGGCCTGGAAGCGCTCCTGGGCGACGACGACGCCAACACGGTGGACAAGAATATGATCAAGGCCCTATTCGACGGCGAGATCCGTCACTGGGTCGGGTTCGAATTCGTGACCATCGAGACCCGTGGTGAGGGTGGTCTGGCGAAGGACGGTTCCAACGACCGCACCAACTTCTTCTACCACAGGATGGCGGTCGGCCTGGCCATCGGGATCGACTTCCGCACCGAGGTCAACTACATCCCGCACAAAACGTCCTGGTTGGCGAATGGTCTGTTCAAGGCCGGTGCCGTCGCGGTCGATGCTCTCGGCATTGTCGAGGTGATCACCCGCGAGCCTGCCAGCTAAGTCGGGCACTGATTGATCGGTTACGGGAGAAACTACCATGGCATTCACCATCAACGATTTCGACGCCAACGGTTCCGGTTCCAAGGGCGGCCTGGCGTTGCACACCTACATCACTGACGACACCGATGCGGTGGTCGAGGGGGCGAACTATTTCGACTCCATCGCCAGCCTGCTGAAGGTCGGCGACATCATCTTCGCCAACATGGATCGCGACGGGACGCCGAGCTGGCGTATCTACAAAGTGACCGCGATCACCGCTGGCGCCGTGACGATCGCCACCTTCACCGACGGGACCAACGACATCGTCTGACGATCGATGTAGAACGATCCTTCGACGTGGTCTACCCGCAAGGGTGACGTTGGGGCGGTGGAAGAGTGACGGCTTTCACCGCCCCTGTTTTTAACGGAGGCTGGCCCGATGGCACTGACCGACGTTGACATCTGCAACCAATCCCTGCTGCTGCTTGGCGCGCTCCAGATCGGATCCCTGGACACGACGCAGGACACCAGCGCCAATGCGTCGATCTGCGCCGCGCTGTACCCGACGTTCGCGCGCACTGCGCTGGGATCCTACATGTGGCGCTTCGCGACCAAGAAGGCGAAGCTGGGGCGCCTGGTGGCCGCGCCGCTCACCGAGTGGACCTATGCCTTCCAGTTGCCGTCGGACCGGGTGGCCGCGCCGCATGCGGTGTTCCATTCCGACCAGGTTGGTGCACGGCCATTCCAGGTTTGGGAGATTTTCCAGGACCAGTTGCTGGCCGACCAGCCCGATATCTGGATCGATTACCGTTATCGAGCGCATGAGTCTGTGTGGCCGGACTGGTTCGTCTCTGCGGTCGCAGCCGGGTTCGCCGCACAGATCGGCATGGCCGTGACCGACAAGTCGGGCATAGTCGATACCTGGCGCAACGCAGCCTACGGTCCGCCCGCGATGAACGGTGGCGGCGGTCTGTTCCAGCAGGCGCGAATCCACAACGACTCGACCAACCCGACCGAGGCAATTGCCACATTCGACCTGGTTGAAGCGCGGAGGTCTTGACCATGGCGTTCAGCCGCAACGACGTGCCGTTCTTTCGCGAGGCGGACACGGTAGGCAACGGATCCGGCTCGATGGACCTGACGGTCAACGGATCGGTTTCACCGGTAACTTTCAAGCTGCAGCCGATCGGCGACCAGCTACTGCACCTGGCGCGGGCGATCTTCCATATCGAGATCAGCGGCAACCTGCGCGCGGAGTTCTTCACCGCTACCGGTCCGCTCACCAATGGCGTGCAGTTGCAATGGTGGCGCGACGGCAGCCTGTACCTCGATCTGCTGGGCGGATTCCCGATCAAAACGGCGGCCGACATAAGCCACTTCTGCTATGACGTGACGCCGATCGTGGTCGGGGCCGGCAACAATTTCTGGGCGGCCCGCTGGACGTTCGCCCAGTCCGGCGCGCCGATCATTTTGTCGAGCAACCGGGGCGATGAGATGCGCGTGATCATCAACGACGACCTGACCAGCCTGGTCGACTTCCACGTCAACTTCCAGGGCGTGATCAAGGGGACCGGCTGATGCTCAATCGCCGACTCAACACGTTCTCTTCCGGCGAGCTGAGTCCGCGTATGCGATCGCGCGTGGACCTGGTGCATTACCAGAGTGGGGCCGACCGGCTGCAGGATGTTGTCGTCCTGCCCCAGGGCGGCGTCTCCCGGCGCCCGGGATCGGTGATCGTCTCCGACGTGCCCGGCGCCCTGGTGGATCTCGGCGGCACCTACACCATGCCGAGCGGCGGCAACCCGGTACTGATCCGCGACGGTGATCCCACGACGACGACTGCCGTGCCTGTAGCGGTCGGACCTGGGTCGGTGATCATTCACGTCGATCTCGGCTCATTGCAGGACGTCTACGGCATGCGCCTGCGCAACCTGGTGGAGACAACCTTCGGTTCGGCCACCCGGCAATGGTGGACAGAGCGTGCGTTTCGGTTGGAGTGGTCCACCGACAACGCGGCCTGGAATCCGTTCGGCGGCGCGGTCAACAAGGAGTTTGGCGTGCCGTCGTTCGTCAATGATACGCAGCCTGGCACCATAGCCGACTGGAGTTACCAGGCGACGATCAACACCGACGGATCGCGCACCGCAACTCAGGCCCGCTACCTGCGCCTGCTGTTCATCGGCACCGCTGCCTACACCGCGACCAACCTGGGTCTTTCCGAGGCGGCTGTATTGGGATCGAATGCAACCGATTCCTCGTTCAAGACATTCCCGTACCGATCGAGCGACGGCGTGAACGGGCACGCCTATTTCATCGATGGCGCGGTCCAGCTCCGCCGCGACGGCAATGCGGCCATCAACGGGCAGCGCGATACCTGGGACTACCGGGGCGAGGCGTTCGTTCCGACCGGCACCATCGATCCACGCAACATGCCGTTCGTCAGTGCGTTCGACACGATCATGACGACCAACCGGGAGACCGGCATCTGGCGCGTTCTCGACCTGACCGATACCCCGACCGGCGATGCGTTGGTCTACAGCTACCGGCATACGTTCCGCCGCTACAAGCTGCCCACACCGGCCGGCACCCTGTTCGATTTTCGCCGCGCCCCGCTGGCGCGACTCGATCCTGGTGCGGCGAACACGGGCGGGGCTGGCATTCTCGATCCCCAGGTGGCCAGTACCAAGCCGGTGGCCGGTATGGTTGCGAATGCAACATCCACGGTCGCCGAGTTCGCATCGACCGATGTCGGCCAGTACCTGGTGATGGACAACGGATTGACCCGTGGGCTGATCATCGAGTTCGTCAGCACCACCAATGTCATCGTGCTGTGGGAAGGATCCCCCCTGTTCAATACCTATGCGGCCAATGCCTGGTACGTCGAGCAGGGTTATGAATCCATCTACAGCAACGACAACGGCTGGCCGGACTCGCTGGCGATCTTCCAGGGCCGGCTCTACCTGGGCGGCGGTGCCCTGTTCCCCGAGTTCGTCTTCGGCTCGCGCGTGAATGACTTCGGCGACTTCCTTGAGCTGCGCGGACTCGATGATGAGCCACTATCGATGTCGCTGGATGTCTCCAACCTGGACCCGGTGATCCGCATCGAGACCGACTATCGACTGCTGGCGTTCACCGAGACCAGCTCGCATTTCCTGCCGGTCTCCGAGGACGAGCCGGTCACGCCAACGACCGCGAAGATGACGCGGTTCGCGGACCGGGGCGTGCGCCCTGGCACAGACATCGTGCGCGCCAGTGATCGGTTGCACATGATAGCGAATGGCCGCAGCTCGATCTGGCGCGTCGAGACCGATGGTCGCTCCTATGTGCTGACCGACGTCTCACTGCTGATTGATCATCTGGTAGACGAACCGGACAGCCTGGCCACCGTGCGCACCGCCGGCGTGTTTTGGAAGGCGGACACGTTGGTGCTGTCACGCCGGGTGGCCGGCGCGCATGCGGGCGACTTCACCATGCTGGGCGTCATCGACTCCGAGCAGTTCCAGGCCGGCAGCCGGGGCAAGATCGCCAACGGCGCGGTCGATGCGGTCGGACCGCAGTTCGCGGCGACGCCCGACGGCGACCTGTTCGTTACCGTGCGTGCCACCTTCGATGGCGTCTCCGAGCGCTACGTGATGGTGGCCTGTCCCGATGTGACGCTCGACTTCGCCCAGATCGAGCAGGCAGCCAACCCGCTGCGCACCTACTGGGCCAACGAGGAGCAGACGATCTGGACCGGCGGGATCGTTTCGACCGCAACCGCTGACGGGTCCGGCCAGTTGACGGTAGCGGTCACGACCGAGGACCGATGGATCGGCAAACCGTTCATCGAGGCTCCCCGGGTGATCACCCTGCCGATTGGCACTCAGACCGGCGACGGCTTGCACATGCTCAGGCGCACGCGCATCGCCAGGATAATGGCCGACCTGGTGGACTCGCGGATCGTCACGCTCCAGGGCCAGGTCTCGCCGAATCGAGGTTTCGGGCCGGCGGCCGGCGGTTCTCCCCTGGGCGCGCCCCCTGTGCTGAGTACCGGGCAATTCATCGTCGGGCCGATTCTCGGCTGGGCGCAGCCGCTGCAGATCACGGTATCCTCGCAACAGCCGTATGAATTCACCCTGACCGGGCTAGAGGTGAGGACGCAAATCTCATGAGCACCTTCGTTGACGCATTTGCCTCGACTGTCGGCACAGATGCAACCGTTTCGCAGGCCTTCGGCGACCTGTCCAGCAAAGCGATCTTGAGCGGCAGCGCCGATGCGGTCCAGTTCCTGGGCAAGATCCGGCTGGGCCAGGCGCGCGAGGAGGCGCTGCGGTTCCAGGCGCGTGAGGCGTTGCTGACCGGGGAGTCCCAGGCCAACACGTTCCGCGCGCAGCTCGCGGCCCGGGTGCAGCAGGCGAACGAGGCGGCGGCGGCCAACATCGCGCGAGGCGGGGCCGGGGGCGTCAGCGGCGGGATCCTGGGCGGCAACCTGGCCGCCTTGGGCCAGGACCAGGCGGCGCTCAACTCCGCCATCGCCACCATCCGCGCCCAGGCGCGGTCCCAGCGCTCACTGCTGCTGCAGCAGGCCCGACTCCAGGTGCCGGCTGCGGTCATCGATGCCACCGGTGACGTCATCGGGAAGGCGCAGCGGCTGGCCACAGTCGGCGCGGGAGGGGCGGGCTGATGGCTACCCGCTTCGTCCGAGAAAGCCCGTCAGCGGGCCTGGTTGCCGCCCCTGCGGTGCGTGCCGCCCCAGTGGGCGAATCCCTGATGGAGGCGCTGATCACCGGAGCGGAGAATCTCAGCACCTCGTTGCTGGAGCAGGTGAAGCAGGAGCGGGTGAGTTCGGCGACCGCTGCCGGCGCCCGGGGTTCGGGGGTGACCCTGCGCCGCGACGGCACCCTGGCCGGGCAAGCCTACGACAAAGCGGTGATCGAGCGGCTCAAGGCCGACACCGAGTGGGACATGCTGGGGCAGGTGGAGACGCTGCGCAACCGCGCCCTGGCCGGCGCCACGCAGCAGGAGGTGATCCAGGAGAGCGCGGCCATGCTGGCCGCCCATCGCCAGTCCCTGGATCTGGTGGACCCGGCGCTCTCGCGCGAGATGACCGCACGCTTCGGCGCTCTGTTGCAGCCGATCAACCGGCTGGTTTTCGAGCGCGACTTGAAAGCGCAGCAGGAAGCGCGCAAGGCGTCCGAGGAAGCACTGCTCGCCGAGCGGCGCACCATCCTGCTGACCACCGTGCGTGGCGAGGGGCTGACCACCGAGATGGTCGGCTTGGCCATCGAGTACAACGAACAGTTTCAGCAGAGACTGATTCAGATGGGTCCGCGCGACGGTTTCGAGCTGCCGGACTATCGGACCGGCAAGATCCGCCAGATCCCGCCCGACCCGAATCGACTGGCACTGTTCTCGCCGGCCGCGATCCAGGAGTCGGTGGCCGACTTCCAGATCGCGTTCCTGCGCGAGGCGTTCCTGGGAGAAGTCCAGAATCGGCTGGAGGCGGGCAACTTCTCCGGGGCCGCCAAGCTGATGCGCGAGGCCGACAAGTTCCTGACAGGCGAGCTGGTGCGCGGGTTCGCCCAGGGCAGCGAAGAGTTGGTGAAGAACCTGCGCTCGCAGGCAGGCACGCTGATCAGTCAGTGGCAGGAGCAGACCGAGCGCTCCGATCGGCTTGAGGAGGCGGAGCGCAAGGACCGATGGCGCCGGGGCGAGACGGCGGTCTACCTGGCCGCAGCCGCCGGCACCCTGACGCAGGAGACGCTCGATCGAATGGTCGAACTCGACCAGGTGGACCCGGACAAGGCGAACAGCTACCGGGATCGCGCGCTGCGTTTCGGCGACATCAGCCGCCCGGCGCGCAGCCTCGATGCCGCTCTGCTCGATGTCCAGGTGAACCTGTACCGCATGTCAGTCGCCGACATTGCCAACGACTCGCGGCTCAGCCGCGCCGATGCCGAGCGGTTCATGCGCGAGCGGACCAATGCCGAGCGCGCGTGGCGGTCGGAGCCGGACATCCAGCAGGGTGTTGACGTGATCTCTGCGCAGTTCGGCTTCCAGTCTGGCACCAATTTCCTCAGCCTGACCGACACCAGCCGCAAAGATGTGCAGGACGGCTTGCTCGCGGTCAATCGCTACTTCCGCCAGCTTGAGAAGATCCCCGATCTCGCGACCCGCATCGCCGCCGCCAGGCCGATGTCGGAGATGATCGCGGCCGACAAGCAACTGGAGATCGCGGAGAAGTCGCTGCGATCGAAGCAGACCGCCATCGCCGGATCCAAGTACGGCAGCGAGGCGGAGATCCGCGCCGATCCCGACCTGACCGCGAAGACCCGGGGCGAGGCATTGGTGGCTCTGGCCGAGCGTCGCGAAGCGGTTGCGATTGCAACAGAGAACGTCGAGGCAGCCAAGCGAGAGCGCGACAAGTTCGCGCGTGAATTGGAGGAGATCATCGGTGCCAATCAGTGAAGAGAACGACCTGACGAACCTGGCACTCGACTACTACCGCATCGATGACGCCCAGGCTGAGCAGGAGCATGCGCTGGCGATCGATCGCACGTCGCCGCCTGATCTGGATGGGCCGGAACTCGATGCCAAGGTCACCGAAGAGTTGGGCGCCTTTCGCGGACTCATCGCCCAGGAGGTCGGCATCGGCGCCGTCGAGCAGCAGACCGACCCCGCGAAAGCCGACGTACCGATGACGCCCGAGGTCGAGGCAATCCTCGACCAGCTACCCGAGGAGGTGCGCGGCCGGATCAAGGGCGCCCTGGGCCAGCGTGATGTGCCCAAGCGTACCGAGCCGGCAAGTGTGCTGAACCCCGGGCGACTCTATGAGACATACCGGCGCATGGGCACCAACCTGCCGGCCAACGTCGGCATCGGGGTGGTCAACGCGGCGGACAATTTCACCCGGTTCATGTTGGGGAACGAGATCACCAACGCCATCAACGAGACTGGCGACATGCTCTGGCCGCAGGCCGCTCGCGTGTGGCGCGAGGTGATCCAGCCGCTGCAGGACCGTAACGACTCCACCTCCGATGCCATCGTACAGGGCGCCTCGCAGTTCCTGATTCCGTTCATGGGCATAGCGCGCGCCATGAACCTGCAGAAGGAGACGACGCGCGTAGGTCAGTTTCTCACCGGCCTGGCCGCCGAGAATGTTACGATGGCAACCATGTTCGAACCCCAGATGGAGCGGGTGGCCGAAACCGTCCGCGAGCTGGGCGTTGAACACGTCTTCATCGATTGGCTGGCGAGCCACGGCGAGGACGAAGACCTGGAGACGTTCAAAAAGCTGCTGGACACCACCCTGACCACCGTCGCTGTCAGTGCGCCGTTGTTCCTCGTTGGCGCTGCCTGGCGTGCCGCGAAGACCGGCGACATGGATGTCTTCGGCCGCGCGCTCGACATGATCGGTGGAGGCCCCCAGGCGCCATTCGCGCGCCAGGTGGGTGGCGTCAGCCTCGATGGATCGACCCCCAAGGTGTTCCTGCCCGACGACGCCGCGCGCGTGGACACCACATTGGTGGACCTGGTGGAACGCGAGTACCGGCCATCGCAGGCTACCCAGCAGATCATCGACACCCTGGGCGTGCCGACCGATGATCAGCGCATGATGTCGCACCAGCTACTGGATGCGAACGCCCAGGTGCCGCGCGGCAAGCAATCGGTGCGCGAGATCGTCGGCGGACTGGAGCAACGGTCGGCCGCATCCAAGGTGGTGCCGGCCGAGCTGGAGAACACTCCAGAGAACGTCGATCGTGTGGCCAACATGATGGCCGCAGAGTTCCTGATCGAACACGCGCGGCCCGGATCGACGGCGCTCAACTGGTATGCCGATGAGCTGGCCGACGCACTCTCGCTGGCCGCTCTCAAATTCCCCGAGATCGACACCGACGTGCGCGCCAACATCACCTACAAGCTTGCATTGGCAATCACTTCGAACGGGCAGTCGGTCAACAACAACACCAAGCTGGCCTGGCAGGTCTATGAACATTGGCGCAAGACCGGTCGCTTCGATGAGACCCTGGGCTGGGGCAAGCAGAAAGACGCAATGAAAAAGGCGTTCGGCGTTTTCAACAACGCCATCGAGCGATGGGGCTGGGAAGATTTCATTCAGATGCTCAATACCCGCTGGACTGTCGGCGAGCTGTGGGAATTTGGTTTCGAGGTGGCCGGCGAAGCGATGGACCAGGTTGTGCCCGGATCCGCGATCTTCGGCCCAAAGGTCGGTGGCGGCTTCTTCGCCAATCTCAACGGCTTCTTCGATGTGGTTACCATGGACCAGTGGTTCACGCGAACCTGGAACCGCTATCACGGTCGAATGACCACCCCGCCGGAGACTGTGGCGGAGAAGATGACCGACTTCCGCAAGGCTGTCACGACCAAAGACCTGGCGCTTATCGGCATGACGCGCAAGGACATCGGGACCGAGGAAGGTGCCGGCAAGGCTGCAGGTGCGCTGATGAATTACTGGAGTCGGTCTGATTGGTCCGATGACGTCGCGACCCCGGGCATCAAGGCTGCGCGCCAGCTACAGTCGGCGATGGGACCGATCAATGCGCCGGCCAATTCCACGCAGCGCAAGACGATGCGCGCAGCGGTACATCGCACGATCGAGATCCTGAAAGAGCAGGGCGTTGAGGCGGACGCTGCGACTGTGCAGGCAATGCTTTGGTTTCCAGAGCAACGGTTGTATCAACGGCTTGGATCGCGCGCGGTCGGCAATGACACCGACTACAAGCAGGCGACCCTGGCCATGATGAAGGATTTAGGTTATGACGACGAAACCCTCAATGCCGCCATCGCAACCCCCGGAGGTGGATCCCGAGGAAACCGAAGTTCTGCGCACCCGGGGGGATCCGATGGAGGCGTTCGCGAAGATGCGCGCCGCGCTTTCGAGGAAACCCCCACCTCCAGAGCCGTCCCGCTCACGGCTCGCGAATCCTTCGCAGCGGAGCAGATCTCGATCGGACTCCGAGACCCCGGCCGCATGGGAGGCAAATCAAAGGGTAGTATTCGACAAGTTGAAGGCTCAGATCTTGGCGGACTATCCAGAGCTTACGATGGAAGAGCTAGAACAAATCCTCGAATTGCTTTAGGCGAGGGGACCAAGCCGGTGCGCGCACCGGCACTGCAGACGTTCGGCCCGCACCAGACGGCGCAGAACGTGATGAAGTTGCTGGGCGTGACGCCGGTGCAATTCTCAGAGCTGGATCACGCGATCGGTGGCGCCGAGGCGTTCCACGCTGCGCTGACCAAGGCGCGCGAGGATCTCGGCGAATTCGGTTTCAGCCTGTCGCCGAAGTCGGTCGATGAGCTTCAATCGATGCGCACGTTCCTGTCGCACGATGGCAAGACCGGGTTCGCGCTCGACGGCGACAACATCGTCTCGGTGTTCAACACCAATCGCGAGACCAAGCGCTCCAGCATCGGCATGCTCAAGCTGGCGGTCGAGCAGGGTGGCCGGCGGTTGGATGCATACGATACCGTCCTGCCTTACCTGTACTCGCTGAACGGATTCCGCGTGGTTGCCCGGCTGCGGTGGGACGATAAGTTCGCGCCGCGCCTGGGCGACGGCTCGCCGGTGCGGTTCCGGCATTTCGGACCCGAGGCGAACGGCCAGCCGGACACCGTGTTCATGGTGTTCGACCCGAGCTACACGCGAGCCTACCGGGCCGGTGAGAATGCCACTGACGACTTCTATCACGCCGATTGGGATTCGGCCGAGGCGGCGGCCCAGGCCGAGGTCCAGGCAATCAGATCGAGGGTGGCGCAGTAATGGCAGACCAGACGACAGGCGAGCCGCAGAACCCGTTCGACGCGGAATCCTCGACAGATGTCGAGGTGGCCGCTCTCGGCGGCAACCTGGGGCGCATCATCAAAGGCGTCACCGGGTCCAAGGTGGATCGGCTGCAGCAGCACACCCGGGCATTCGAAACGCGCAAGGAGAAGCCGAAGCGTAAGCCTGGCGATCGCCAGGAGCAGGCCGAGCCGGGTGACGCGGCCGAGGCGACCGGGCAGACCGCCGAGAATGCACCGCCGCCGGCCGGCGAGCCGGGATCTCCCGAGGCAGACCCCACCGTGCGCGATGCGGCATCTCCCGCCGAGCCGATCCGCGATCCGGCCAATCCCGCATCTGCCCCACAGTTGACGCCCGATGGCCAGCCCGAGACGGTTGCGGGCGCAACGACCACAGACCGGCTGGCGGTGGACCCGGCGACCCCGCGCGTCGAGGCCGAGGATCTGCTGGGCGCCAGGCTCGATCAGTTCAACACCAACCGCATCGAGCAGATCAACTTCAATACCATGCAGACAAGCGATGATGTCATCGCTCTGCAGGCCAAGCTATCCGATGCGCTCAAGGCGGAGATCGACGCCGAGCGGCGTGGCGTCATCACTGACGAGCAGTTGCTCACCCTGGCCACCGAGTCGGGGCAAAGCACCGCCACCTTGCGCAAGGTCTTGACCCGCGAGACGGGTCAATCGATCAACCCCGAGGACGTCATCGCCGCGCGCATGATCCTCGTTCAGAGTGCCGAGCGCTTGCACAGGCTCGCGACCAAGATCACCGAGGGCCAGGCAATTCCGGCCGAGCAACTTGAGTTTCGTCGGCAACTGATCTTTCACCAGGAGTACAGCGCCAAGTTCATGGGCGCCAGGGCCGAGGTGGGGCGTGCGCTGCGTGCCTTTGGTATTAATTTGGAAGGCGCCGGCCCGGTCGAGATCGACGCCATGCTGCAGAACGCCGACACCCTGTTCGGCGGCGACATGCTCAAGATGGCGCAGCACATCACCACCCTGGACTCGACCGCGCAGATCGGCAAATACGCTCGCGAGTACAAAGGCAGCCGGGTGTTGGGCGTGATCCAGGAGGTGTTCCTGGGATCGATCCTGTCGGGCATCAAGACCGCTGTCGTCAACGTGGCGGGCAACGCCATCTACATCCCGATGCAGGCCACTGAGCTGGCGGTGGCCGCGCGCGTGGGGCGCATGCTCAACGCCGAGGAACGGGTGCTGGCCGGCGAAGCGAGTGCCTACATGATGGGCATAGCCAGTGGCATGCAGGATGCGATGGTGCTGGCCTGGCGCGCGATGAAGCGCGGCGAGAACCTCGACTTCAATACCCGCACCCCGGGGATCCGCAAGGCTATCAGCGCTGATGCCTGGAATCTCACCGGGCCGCTGGGCTGGAGCGTGGATCTTCTCGGTGCGGTGATCCGATCGCCGATGGAGCGGGTGATCGGACCGATCGATGAGTTCTTCCGGACCATTGCCTATCGCGCCGACCTGGCGCGCAGCGCGTATCGGTTCGCGGTGCAGACCGCCGAGGCGGAGGGATTGCCCGAGACCGAGATCCCCCGGTTGATCTCCGAGTTCATGGAAAAGCCAACCCAGGGCGCGATCAAGAAGGCGGACGCTGCCGCGCTTTACGGAACATTTCAAATGCCACTCGGTCCGCAGGGGCAGATCGGCACCGCATGGCTGAACTCGATCCCGGGCGGCCGCATCATCGTGCCATTCATCACCACACCGACCAACATCTTCAAGATGGCATGGGCGGAGCGCTCGCCGCTGGGGCTGCTGTCCAAGCGCAACCGTGAGATCCTGGCCAAGGGCGGACCCGAGGCACAGTTGCTCGCATCGCGCATGGCCATGGGCAGCACCCTGATGGGCACCGCGTATTTCATGGCGCAGAACGGGCAGATCACCGGCGCCGAGCCGTCGGATCCCGAGGCGGCGGCCATGCTCAAGGCAATGGGTTGGAAACCCTACTCGATCCGCATCAAGAATGACGACGGCTCATTTCGTTACGAAAGCTACCATCGGGCGGAGCCGCTCGCATTTCTGATCGGCGCGGTCGCTGACGCTGCCCAGTTCCTGAAGTGGAAGCACACGTTCGATGAGAACGAGTACGAAGAGGAGGAGGTCCAGGCGCGCAAGATCATCGGCGCCCTGGTGGCCGGCATCGCCGAGAACAGCATGAACAAAACGTTTTTGTCCGGTGTCGCCGACTTCTTCGAAATGCTGAGCGATCCGCCGCGCCGGTTCGACCATTGGCATGACCGCAATGCCGGGGCGATGATTCCGTTCAGTTCGATCCGCCGCGACCTGACCAAGATCCGCGACCCCTACATTCGCGAGGCGTGGACCCTGGCCGACAAGCTGTACCGCGACTCCGGTCTGTGGACCGATGACGACAAGCGCAAAGATGCGCTGCCGCCCGCGCGCGACTTCTTGGGCAACCCCCGCACCTACATCAGCGGGCAGTTCCTGGGGCCGGTCTCGATCTTCTCCGACAGCAAGATGGACCTGAGCCTGTGGCAGCAGGAACTGGTGAGTTTGATGGGCACGACCAACCGGGTGCCGCTGACGCGCGTGCGCAAGATCCGCGAAGGCGTCAAGCTGACTCCGCACCAGCTCGACCGGCTGACGGTACTCAGCAGGCAGGAGCATCGCATCGACATCGACCAAAGTGGTATCGCACGCAACTTTCCCGAGGCGATCGAAGCGACCATGCAGGGCGAGGTCTACCAAGCGATGGCGCCCGATGGGCGCGTCGATCTGCTCAAAGCGGTGCAGCAGCAATTCGACAAAGAGGCGTTCGCGATCATGGTGGCCGATGACGAAGACCTGGCCAGGGCGATTCGCAAACGCAAGGCCGCCATGGATGCGAAGACCTGGGGCAAGGAAAAGCTGCCGCTTGAGATCCAGCAACTGCTAGAAGAGTGAGAGCGCAAGCATGGTTGACATCACAATCCCCGATCAGTTGCCGTGGAAACAGTACACGCGCAGCGGATCCGACACGTTCGTCTACGACTGGCCGGTGCTGGCAGAGGCTGATCTGAAAGTCGAGGTGCGCGACGGCACCACTCGCAAGACCGGGGTCACGTTCACGGCGACGGGCGTCGGCGAGGAAGCGGGCGGCACCATAACGATCACCGGCGCCACGCCCGCCATGGCCGATGGTGACATCGTCACCGTCTACTCCGATGCGGCGATCTCCAGGACGACCGACTTCACTCAGGCCGGCGACTTCTTCGCTTCGGTGCTGAACCAGGAACTCGACAGCATCCACACCAAGCTGCGCGACCTGGAGCGCCGGGTGGCGTTCGCGACGAAGATGCCGTCGGACGATGACGCAACTCTGGACATGGACATCCCGCTGGCGGTGACGCGCGCCGGCCTGGTGGCCGCCTATGACTCGATCGGCGAGCCGACGGTGCTGGGCGCTGCCGGCCTGGGCGCGCTTATCGACGTATCACTCGGCCCCTGGATCTATGACACGATCGACGCGAGCGGCACGACGGTCGTCGTCGCCGACACCGGCAGCCCGCAA
>JBFJOD010000032.1:0-24820 GCA_041617795.1 Gemmatimonadota bacterium
CAGACCGATTCGGACGAATGCCATGAGCCAGCAGACTATTGAACACCAGGAGGTCGCCGGGCTTTAGCGGAATATAGACTATCTCAAAACCGCTGGTATCAGGTGCCCAGGGGTCACGATCGTCCGGTTGTCCTTTGATCCACTCTTCCAGGTTTCTGAACAACTCCGGCACACATTGAAATCCGCCCATCTCCTGGTCATGCTCAACCAAAGAGAGTACTCCCTGAACCCCCACCGGATGTGGTCTGAGCGACGTATCCACATCCCAGTGGATGAAACCCGGGATTGACCTCGCCTCTCTGTTGGGTGGGTTCAAATTGGCCCGGTCGATAGTGACCCAGAGCGCGATCCAGCGACCCGTAGAGCCGCGGAATAGCCGGAACGAAGATCACAACCCGGGCCGGCGGTGCCAGGATCTTCCCCAGGTTCTCCAGCGACTCCACGTCCTCTTCTACGTGCTCCAGGATGTTGAGAAGCACTGCCGTGTCAAGCTTCTCGGTCGCCCAAGCGGGTGCAACCCTTGGCAGCTTCAGCGATCGTACCGCGACGTTCGGATGGGCTCGCATAGCCTCGCGCAGAACGGCGAGGTATGCGGGGTCCGGATCGCTCGCCACGACGTACTTTCCGGGCAGTAACCATTGTGTCATGTTGGCGATCCCTGCCCCGACCTCCAGAATGCGCGTTCCCAGATAAGGCTGTATCAGCTGGCCGATCCAGCGATTGTACCGGGCGGCCTCGCTCATAATCCGGAGGGTCGTCTCGCCGATCGGATCGGCCACGGTCTTAATTGAAGGCGCCTGGTTCACTCGACCCCTCGCGCCGCGACTTCCAGCGTTAGCGTCGGCGGGTCGCCTTCGACGTGCACGAGCTCGAAACGCTCCAGGTTCTGGTCGATTGCCGGTAGCAGATAGCGGAAGCTGGTTCCTGTCCACGTATCGAGGACCACGTGTGTGGCGCCTTGAGACTCGATGAAACGCAAGACCGAGTCGGAATCTTCCGTGAACGGGTAGACGATACCGGGCCGGCGTGCGTACCAGTAGTAGACCTGGGGTTTGCGATTGACGACGATCGCCTCAGGCACCGTATGCTCCCGTGCCCACACCGCCGACTTCATGAAATCGGCGATCTCAGGCGGATAGCAGGCGTAGACGTAGCGCGTCCAGTACAACTCGGAACAAAACAGCGCCGCCGGAAGCGCCTGGAGGTTGCCGAACGCTGCGAACAGAACGCACAGCGTCGCGGGCAGTCGAAAGCGCAGAGACCCGGATCCCTCAGCGGCCTTGCCTGCTCCAACCGCCCAATACAAAGCCTCCAGCAAGAAGATGATGGCCACTGGAAGCAGCGGTAACAGAAGGCGCTGGTCCGCCCAAGCGCCGGGCCAAAGCAGGATCAAGCCCAGGTAGACGAAGAAAAAGACTTCGGCCATTTGCAGCTTGCGCAGCTGACGGAAAGCTCCCAGCGCAATCGTAATGGCCAGAATCAACCCGATGACGAGGCTGAGCCAACCGCCGAGATCACGCCCCCCGATCGATTCGGGCAGAACCACGAACGTGTAGAACTCGAGGTTCTCGAGCAGCCGGAGTCCCAACTCGAGCAACGATATGGTACCCAATTCGGGATTGTAGGGGTCACGAAACAGCAGCCATTGGGTGTAGGGAAGATCGCCGGACAGGGCCATTCGATTGCGCAGCCACCAGCCTCCCACAGCCAGACCGGTTACTACGACGAACAGGCCGAGACGCTTCCAGCGTCTGCGATAACCGAGGGTGACGAGGATGGCCGGCAGCAGCGCATAGCCGGCGCTACGGGTCAGTGCGGCGAGGATGGCTGCCGCCGTGCCAACGGCAAACCACAGCACCGCGTCGCTCTTCTCTTCTCGAGCGAACGCGTAGACCGCCAGGGTCACCAGGAAGGCGAAGAGCGGCTCCGACAGAACCCAGTGGCTGTACTCGACGAGGACGGCGGCGAACGCGGCCAGCAGGCCCGCGAAGAATGCCAGACGCTGGTCTGACGTTCGATCCAGCGCTAGCCGGTAGGTCAGCGCCGCGATAGCTGTCGTGCAGGCCAGGGAGAAGAGCTTGAACAGCAACACCGAATTGGCGATGAGACCCAGTCCGGCGAGCACGGTGGGATAAATCGGCGGAAAGCGGGTGTGCAACGGTGCGTCCGGCAGCCAGATGTCGCGGTACCCTTCCCCGCTGCGCAAGCTCTCACCTAGCAGCATGTACCAGAAGTTGTCCCCGCCGACAAAGGGCTTCGGATCGAACAGCAGCAACGCCACGGCGATGTGGGTACCGCAAATCCAGAGCGTTGGCCGGGAAGTAGGGCTGAGACGTGCGAGAAGGGCCCGGACGCCGTCGAGTCGTGCCGGCATTAGCTGGCCGAGCACGCGCGGCGGCGCTCCGCCAGGCTTGCGGAAGATCCTTCGGTGAGAGGCCAGATTGTCATGACGGCCAATAACTTAAGCGATCCGCTAACAGCGGCTAGCCCCTCGCCGATGGCCGCGGCGTTGGACCAGCGGCCGGTGCTGGGCTCTCCAACCGGACCGGCGGCCTATGGAGCCTAGGGAATGAAGGCGTCGACGCGGCTGGAGATGCCGCCCTCGCTCACGCCGCCGATCACGAAGATGGCACCGGCCAGCACGGCGGCACGCGCCTCCCGGCGCGCCTCGGGCATCGAGGGCAATGCGGACCAGCTGTCCGTGGCAGGATCGTAAGCCTCCACTATCGCTAGAATCCCGCTGCCAGCGACGAAGCCACCTAACACGATCAACCTGTTATCGAGAACGACACTCGCAACGACAAACCGAGGTGTTGGCAACGGTGGACCGCTGCTCCAGGAGCCAGCGAGGGGATCGAAGATCTCTAACGACCCTGTCGCGGCGCCCCCGGGGACCTCGCCGCCGGCGGCGTAGAGCTTTCCTCCGATCGAGCCCAACGCGAAGCTCGAGCGAATGGTCGGGATCGATGGGCCGACCGACCAGCTGTTGGTCGCTGGATTGTAAACTTCGACGGTGTCGTAATGCTCGACCACCGTGGTTCCGGAAACGACGTAGATCTGGCCGTTCAGAGTATCCGCACGCGCTGAGCGCGCCGTCGGCATCTCCGCACGGGTCAGCCAGTTGCCAATGGCGCTGGAGAACGCCTCGTTGATGTAAAGCCGGCTGAAACCGTTGTTGGGAGCTGCCGGGTTGATGCCGCCAATTATGTAGATGGATTCACCCAGCACCGCAGTCGCTCCCTGGTCGCGGGCGGTGGGCATGGGGGTGGCGCCCAACCAGGTGCGCGTGCGCAAGTCGTACACGTAGTTCGTCGCCTCGTAGTCCTCGCCTCCGGAGTTGCCACCGATGTAGTAGAGCTTGCCAGCGACGGCGGCGGCGTGACCCGCGCGTAGCGGGAGTGGAAGCGGCGGCACGCTGAACCAGCCGGGAACGCGGATCAGCATTTCGCCCATCACTCCCTCGGCGGTGGCCAAGACGATGGCGAGCCCCGGGGCGCGCGCCAGCACGACACCGTTGCTGCCCACCGTCGCCGCTGTGTTGTCGAGTGACTGCCAGCTGAGGTTCGTCGCCGGCCGGACGATCCCGCCTTCGTATTGAATCTGCGCTGCAAGCTGAACCGTTGTGCCCTCGGCAAGGCGCACGGTGTCCGGCGCAACCAGAACCGCCAGCGGGCGCAGGGCCACGATCCGAGCCTGGGCAGTGCGGTTGGCGGTCGTCGCGACAATGGTGGCTTTCCCCCCGGCCAGGGCGGTCACCAAGCCGCTGGACGCGATGCTGGCGATCGTCGGATCCTGCGTCGTCCAGCTGACGTTCTCGGCCCGGACGGTCGCGCCGCTACTCAGCGTAGCGCGCGCCTGCAGCTGGAGCGTTTCCCCGACCCGCACATCAGCCGAATCCGGGGTGACGGAGAGGGCGGTCACCGTGCCGTTCGGATCCGTGGTTCCGTCGCCGCAGGCGATCCAGACAGGGAGAAGCAGAATGAGGGTGAGCGGGACTCGGGCAATACTGCCAAAACGAACGAACGCCGGCATCTATGGGCTCTGACTCCGAGCAAGGGGGCTGCTCGCCGAGGTCGTCGGAGTGCTTCGATCGACTAGCTTGATGATATAGCGAGTGTTTTTCCGGCAGCAAGAGAGGGCCGGCTGGGGTAAGAGCTATAATTTGCCCATTAGCCTCCAGAGCCGAAGCAGCCAGACGCGCCAGATCGCCTCGCGCACGATCCGCCCACTCATCTTGCTGGTCCCCTCCGTCCGATCGCTGAAGACGATCTTGATCTCGCCAATCTTGAAGCCTTTGCGCCAGGCGCGAAACGTGGTCTCGATCTGAAACGAGTAGCCCTCCGAGCGAATCGCATCGAGATCGATGCCTTCCAGAACCGCTCGCCGGTAGCACTTGAAGCCACCCGTCGTATCGGTGAACGGCAGACCGGTGATGACGCGCGAGTACTTGTTAGCGAAGAAGCTGAGCAGCAAGCGTGACATGGGCCAGTTGATGACCGTCACGCCTCTCAGATATCGCGAGCCGAGAACGAGATCGTATTCGTGGGCCGCTCGGAGAAACTCCGGGATGTGATCGGGGTTATGCGAGAAGTCGGAGTCCATCTCGAACACATACTCGTAATCTCGCTCCAGCGCCCACTTGAACCCGGCAATATAGGCCGTGCCGAGCCCCAGTTTGCCCGATCGATGAACGACGTGAATCCGCGGCTCCGCCGCGGCCAGCTGATCGGCCAGCCCACCCGTACCGTCCGGCGAGTTGTCATCGACGACCAACACGTGAATCATTGGATCCTGGGCCAACACCATGGGAACGATGAGCGGGAGATTCTCCCGCTCGTTATAGGTGGGCATTACGACCAAGGTTCGCGCGCCGTCAGCTCTCTTCATCCAGCGTCCCCATCTGCCCGTTGGTCCATCCCATCGCCGTGGCCGCTGCAATCGCGATGACCGGAAGCAGCTCCACCGCGGTCATCCAGATCCGGGCCACGACGGCCAGAACCGCGGCCTGTCCGCCACCCAGCCAGGGGGCGAGCAACACGGCTAGGGCGCCCTCCCTTACCCCGACCCCGGCAGGGGCGAAAATCGCCGCGTAGCCGAGGAAATAGGCTCCGGCGAACCCTCCGACCGCCCCGAACCACGACACCGCCGGCAGGGCCGCAAATGACGACCAGAGCAGCCCGAATGCAACCCCATAGCCGATCCAGGCGGGCAGATAGAGAACCAGCCAGCGAACCCCGAACCAGCGGTCGACGGCGGGGGCTTCCGTGCCTTTGCGACTCAGCCTGAACACCAAGCGCAGCAGCCGGCGGAGTGCCCCGGGTATCGCGGTCACGAGGGCGATGACCGCCAAGAGCGCCGCCCCCCAGGGGGCCAAAGCTCCTTTGTAGCCGAACGTCGTGCCGCTGATCAGGACGACGGCGGCTAGAGCCGCTGCGGCGCCCAGCGAAAAGACCTGACCCAGCACGGCGGAGGAAGACGCCACCGGCACGCTGACGCCCCGCTTCCCCGCCAGATAGGCCAGTCCAGCCAGCTGCCAGACCTTACCGGGCACGTAGCGACCGAGGTTGGCGAGGAAGAAGATCTTGAACGACTCGCCCAGTTTTAGGGGTGGACCGCCCAAGGCAACCACCATACGCAGCCAGAGCGCGACCAGATAGGCGAATACGGCCAGCAAGACGACGACAGACGTCACGAGTGGGAGCGGTCGCGGGCGCCAGCGCGCGAAATTGACCGTAGCGATCTCGTCCCAAGACAGCCGCAGAGAGCGGAACAGGAAGTAGGTTACCGCGACCGTCAGGATGATCTGGACTGTCCAGCGGACCCCGGCCTTGGCGGACGTGTTCACCTACGAGTTCGACTCCTGGACGGGTTCCCCTTGGGGCTTGCGTCTGAGCAGCGAGAGGGCGAGCAGACCGGCGACCAACATTACAGAGATACCGCTGGTCCACGCGGCGGCGCGTAGCAAGGGCGAGTGATACTCGAAGCTGACCTGGTGGCGTCCTGCCGGAACGCTGATAGCACGCAGCGAATAATTCGCGCGCAGCACCGTTGCCGGGTTGCCGTCGACGTGAGCGCGCCAGGCCGGATAGTAGTTGTCGGAAATCAACAAGAGCGCCGGGCCGTCGCCTTCAACCTCGAGTTTATGCTCATTGATTCCGCGTTCGACCCAGCTGACACGTCCGCCCTCAACCGAACTCGGCTCCGCCTCGGGTGGCCGTTCGAGTATGGCCGTGCGAGTCGGATCGAACATCGGGCTGAGCAAGCGGTCCAAAGCCAGCGAATCAGGCACTACCTCGTAACCGGACAGCAGCATCGCCCGCGGGTAAGTGCTCGGCAGCTCGTACACGATGCTGCGTTGCCCGCGGAAGACTTCCCGGAGCAGTGGAACCTGCAGTGGTGCTCCGCTGACGAAATAGCGCACGTTGAGCAGCCGGAACATCCCGAACCCCTCGGCGGCCAGGCGCTCGGGCTCTGTCAGCTCACGATACCGGCCCAGCTCGTTGCCGTGATGACCGACCAGTTCTTCCAAGCCGAAGAATGCAAAGTGATTCGTGGCGTACGGCGCGTTCGGCAGCGGAAATACCCGGAACGGCTCGGAGCCGCGTTGCCGATCGAGCAGAAACTCCGTCGTGTCATCACGTGGGAAGTAGAGCCCCGGGTTGACGACGCGGATGTACTGAGGATCGACCCGCAGTAGATCTAATACGCTGAGCAGGGCGACAGCTCCGACGAACACGGCTCTCGACAGCTTTCCACGCGAATGAAGCTGCCAGGCCAAAGCCAGCCCGGCACTTAACAGGCCGCTCAACCAGAGCCCGCGCTGGATGTTCGGAAGATTGGCCTGCAACGCCGCCGCCTTGCCCGGGTCGATATCGCGGTAGAGGGTGGCCGTCCATAGATCGGTCAGCACTCCGGCCGAGCCGAGCAGAGCCAGCAGCAGCAAGACGCCGGCCGCCGCCCACGTGTAAACCACGACCCTCTTGGTCGCCGTCTCAGCGTCTTTTTCAGACCCGATCTCCACGAGCCTCTGCAGCCCTAGCGCGGCGGCGGTGATCACTGCGATCGCGAAGATGAACATGATGCTGCTGGGCGCGCGGAACAGCTTCACCCCGGGAACCAGCCAGTAGAACAGCCTGAAGAACGGCGTGGTCGCGCCGAGCGCATAGATGAGACTTGCAGCGGCAATTCCAGCGAACAGCCAGGCCTCTCCCCGTCGCTTCCGGCCCATCAAGGCTATGGGCAGCAGCAGGAGCGGAATCAAGCCCGCGTATTCGTGGTTCAGCTTGAAGGGATTGCGCCCCCAGTAGGTGTTGATGGCGCGTTCATCGGTCTGCAGGTTGGCGCCGACGAATTCGGGAACGACCAATGAGAAAGTTTCTTCTGCATGTAAAGACCAGGATGTAGAATACGCGTAGCCTGACTCTGCCTCGGCCGCCGTCGTTCTTTCCACCCGCTGGGAGTACTTCGTCAGATAGCGAATCGGCGTCCAGACTTGAATGGCGCCGATAGCCAACGCACCGATCACACCCGCGATCGCCAGCGCGGCGAAGCGCTTCGCCACGAAGCTGGCGCTTTCTCCTGCCCGACGCCGCTGGATCAGACGGAACACAGCCAAAGCAACGATCGCCCAGACCGTGAAGTAAGCCAGTTGCATATGCGCCGTGAACATGAGCAAGGCGACAACGGCTGCCAGTGTAGCGAACCGCCAGGCACGGCCCCGGGCGATCGCCCAATCGGTGGCCCACAAGGCGAGCGGCGTGAGAGCGGTGACGAAGAGCTTGCCGTCATGTCCGGGGTAGACCAGCGTGATCATCACCGGTGCCAGCATGTAAGTGATGCCACCGAACACAGCGATGGAGCGACTGATCTTCAGATGACGAAGCCAGCCGTAGGTGACCACACCCGCCAGGAAGACGTGGAGCACCAGCTTCCAGCCCATCGCCCGGTGCGCTGGCATGACGAGCAACAGCAGGCTGGTAGGATAGAAGATGTCGCCGTGCATGGCATCGACGAAGGGCAGACCGCCAAAGATGTATGGGTTCCAGAGCGGGAAGGTGTGGGCGGCAGTCAGGATCTCAGCATAGAAGTGCCGTGCGAAGTAGCCGAGAGCGATGACGTCGGTGCCGAACAGCATACCGTTCGAGACGACGAACTCTCTGAAGAGGAACAGTGTCAGCAGGCCGAAGATGACGTACGGTGCCCAGCCGGGCAGCCCGTTCGAGTTGGCCGGCAGCTTGGTTACGCTCCGATCGGCATTCGGTCGGCGTCGCTTACGCTTCATCCAACAACTCTTGGTAGATTTCCAAGTGTCTTTCGACCATCCGGTCCAAGCTCCAATTCTCGACAACCCGCCGCCGCCCCTCCCGCCCGAGCTGGGCAAGATCTGGCCGAGCCAGCAGCGACAGGACGCACTCCGCCAACGCTTCGGGATCAGCGGGCGTAAACAGACTTCCTACTTCCCTGTCGATGATCTCGGGCAGGCCGCCAACCGCCGACGCGGCCACTGGCAAGCCACACGACATGGCCTCCAGCGCCGCGATCGAAGTCGCCTCCATCAACGAAGGAATCACCGCGATATCGGCCTGCCCCAGCAATCCCGGCATCTCGTGATTCGCCCGGGCGCCGAGAAAAGCGACGTGCTGAGCGACACCAAGCTGAGCGGCCAGATCCTCCAGCCGGGCCCGCTCAGGTCCGTCACCAACGATCAGCGCTTCGATCTCCACCTGTGCCAGAATTCGCGGCAGCGCCCGGACAAAGTACTCGACTCCGTTCTTCGGATACAGCCGTCGCGGTACGATCAGGCGCCGGCGCCCATCGCCACCAGATACCGTAGCAGGCGCAAAGCGCTCGGTGTCAACTGCGTTCGTCATCACTTCCGAGCGTGGGTGTGGAAAAATGTCCAGGGCCACGCTCCTGATTTCCTCGCTGGTCGCCAACAGATAATCCGCCGCCCGAATGATCCGCCGGAAGACTTTACGCCATGCCGTCGATTCGGCCCGCATGAGGAAATGGGAAGTATGGAGTGTAAGCACCAGCGGCATTCGCTGGCGGGTGCGCGTGAGTAACGGCGGTATGCCGCAGGCAAAAGTGTGGGCGTGGACGATTTCGGCGTCTCGCGCCAGTCGGACATGCGCCGGCAGCGTCGCGGCGATGTGCGTCATCCAACCGAGTGGCGTCCTACCGGGCATCCAAACCCGCACGACATCAACCCCTTCAAGCCTCTCATGCCGCTCTAGCCCGGGTTGTGAGCGCGAGGTCAGCATGGTGACGCTATGATTCCGTGCGGCCAGCCCTGCGCCGAGACCCGCCACATGGCTCTCCAGCCCGCCGATTTCCGGCGGGTAGTACAGGCACTGCAGAAGAATCCTCAGATCCAGTCCTCCGTGCGGCGCGGTATGCCCAGCAACCTGTGCAGAAGTACGTCGGCGATGCGCGCCCCCGCTCTCCCGTCGCCATACGGGTTCCGCGCCTGCGACATTCGCCGGTGCGCCGCGGGGTTGTCCAACAACTCACCGCCAAGCTTGAGGATTCGTTCGCCGGAGGTGCCCGCCAACGCGGCGACACCAGCCGCCACCCCCTCCGGCCGTTCAGTCACTTCACGCAGAACCAGGACGGGGACGCCGAACGACGGTGCCTCCTCTTGAATCCCCCCGGAATCGGTAAACACGAGCCAGGCTCGGGCCAGCACGTTCACCAGATCGGAATAGGATAGCGGTTCGAGCAGTAGAAAATTCTCGATCCCCGAGAGCAACTCGCTGGCGGGGCCCAGGACGTTGGGATTCGGGTGCACGGGGTAGATAAAGAGGTCATCCGGGTGAGAAGTTGCGAGACCTCGCAACGCTCCAAGCATCTCACGCACCGGGGCGCCAAAGGATTCACGTCGATGCGCTGTCACCAATACGATCCTGCGATCAGATTCGAGCACAGCGCGCAGCTTCTGATTCTCCACCGCCCGCTTGCCCGCCGCCAGGGCCTGGACCGCATCGACCACCGTGTTCCCGGTGACGTGCACTTGATCTGCCGGTACCCCCTCAGCCAGCAGGTTATCGCGGGCGCCCTCGGTTGGAGCGAAGTACATATCCGACAGCACGTCGGCAAGCCGGCGAAACACCTCTTCGGGAAACGGGGCCCATTTGTTGCGCGAGCGCAGTCCGGCCTCGACGTGCGCCAACTGCGCATGTTCCAGGAATGCCACGAGCGCTCCAAAGAAGACAGTGGCGGTATCTCCTTCGACCACCACCACGTCCGGCTTGATTGTGCGAAATGTCGGGCGCAACCGCTTCAGGCACTCGATGCCGATATCGTAGAGGTCCTGACCGGGCTTCATGATCCCGAGGTTCTCATCTATCGCCATGTCGAGGCTGGCCAGCGCACTTTCCAACAACTCATCGTGCTGGCCCGTGGACATCACATGCAGGCCGACCGGCTCAGCTCGTTCATGCAGCGCGCGAATCACCGGAGCCAACTTGATCGCTTCCGGTCGCGTCCCGAGAAGAACGAGTATCTGCGGATCGCGCTCCATTTCTACTGCCCCCTCCCTGATACGTTCGGCAGCTCAGTCTGGGTCTGATCGCCGCGACGATAGCCGGCCACATAGGCCAGTGGTTCCGGCTCGCCGATCTGCTGCGCCAGCACGAAGCGGTCCGGTACACTGCGCATGACAGGAAGAAGGTACCGGTAAGTCGATTCGCGCACGCCCGCCGCGACTACGAAGTCGGTATGGGTCGAATCGAGAAACGCGAGCATCTCCTCATCGTTGTCACTTCTTGGGATAACTAACCCGCGTCTCCCGGAGAACAGGTAGAATAGCCGGGCCTCGGGGCTGACCACGATGGCATCTGCCGGCGTGTTCTGGCGGATCCATGTGCCCGCCTGGACAAACGCCCGCCAGGGCGTTGGGTAGCAAGCCAGGGAATCGCCCGCAGAATACGACTCATTACAGGCCCGGCTGAACTTCACGGCGCGGGTGTGGTACGGCAGCGTGATCAGGACGAGAAAGCCTGCCACCGCGGGCAACACCCATGACGGTCTTTGATTTCGAACGAAGTCGAAGCACCAAGCCGCCCCCTCAGCCGCGTACAACAGAACGACAGGCATAATCGGCAACAGCAGGCGTCTGTCCAGCCAGACTTCGGGGATCAACAGCGCGCCCACGGCGTAGAGCGCGGCAAAGGTCGCCGCGACGCTGAGCTTGCGGATGTCGCGTAACCAGGCGACAGCCGCCAGCGCCAGGATCAACAGCGACGCCAGGACGGCTACCAGAACCACGGCTTGAGCCGTCGAGCTGCCTATCAACGTTTCCGGCATCACATCCACGGCATAACGTCTGGCGTTGTTTACCACTCGTGCCAGCAGTTCGCCCGGGCCCGCGCTGCCAAGCTCCGGCACCGCAGGATTCCGCAGTAGAAAGCTGCGCGATCCAAGTTCCAGCGGCTGGCCGCTCAATATCCATCTTCTCAGCCACCAGCCGCCGACCAGCACTGCGCTGGCCCCTGCCGTGATGATCACCCGTTGCCACTGGCGCCTCCATGCGAGTGCAATCCCCAATCCCAGCAGGAGGGGCAGCCCCAGTGGTCGCGTTAGATACGCCGCACTACCCAGCAACAAAGCCGCAGCGAACCAGCGGGTCGAGTTGGCGCTGCGCGCGGCAGCCCAGAGGCCCGCGACGAGCAACGCCACCAGCAGTGCCTCTGTCAGCACCCAATGAGAGAAGTAGACCGCCACGGGGTTCACGGCGAAAGCGGCCGCGACGGCCAGAGCGCCCCTAGGATCCAGCCGGGTGCGAGCAAAGAGGAACAAGAACAGTATCGAGGCGGCCGAAAAGACGAGCGAGAGCACTTTGTAGCTCGTAAGGTCAGCGCCGACCCAACGCGCAACCGCGAGCACCGCCGGATAGAAGGGAGGATTATCGATGTGAGGTGGGCCGCCGGGCAGGTGAAGATCGCGGTAACCGCTTCCGGTCTCGAGCGACTCCGCCAGAATCATGTAGCCGGCGTTGTCACCGAGGTAGCCGCCGGTCTCACCGCCCACAAACGGCTTCGGATCAAACGCCAGTGCGCTTACGACGATATGGGCGGCAACGATACCTGAGAGGAGAGCCCAGACTTTGAGCCGCTGCCCGGGTTCGCGGTTGACGGTTTCGACTTGCCCGTTGTCCACACCCATCCCTGTGCCCCAACCCGCAGGGTCGCTCAGCTCCTATTCTGGCTCGGGTCCTTGCGCCCGCTTCGGGTCGCTTCACGCAGATCCTCGACCTCCGCCCTGAGCTGTGCGATCATCTCCGCCACGAAGCCGAAGCCGAACAGCGACACACCCAGGACACCCAGCAGAATCACCAGATTGAGCAGCGGTCGGAATCCGTGTCCTAACATCCGCAACACGATCGCTGTGATGCCGACCAGCAAGCCGACAGTCAACAGCGCCAACCCGGTGAACCCAAACAGCAGCATCGGCTTCCGGCTGAACAGCAGCAAGAACCAGACGGCTACCAGGTCGAGCAACCCCACAAACACGCGGGCTTTGCCACCATATTTGGACTCGCCCTGCTTTCGCGGGTGCAGCTCTACGTCGATTTCACCGACGCGGTATCCTCGCGCGTGGGCGAGAACGACGAAAAACCGATGCCAGTCATGGCGAAGGTGGATCTCATCCAGTACGGAGCTGCGGAAGACCTTGATCGAGTTCAGATCTCTAACCGGAACACGAAACAGTCGACGCGATAGCCAATTGTAGATTCCAGAGACGAGGCGCTTATCGTACTTACCACGCTTGCGACCGCAAACGATATCATACCCCTTTTCAATCTCGGCCAGCAGTCGAGGTATCTCCTCGGGATGGTGCTGGAGATCAGCATCGAAGAGGACGATCCAGTCGCTTTCTGCTGCACGCGCTCCGGTTAGCAGCGCCTCGGTCTTGCCGAGATTGCGCTTGTGCTGCTCCACCCTGAACCGAGCGAGCTTTCTACCCTCCTGGCGCGCCACAGCCAAGGAGTCGTCCGTCGATCCGTCATCGACAAAGACGATTTCTCCTTGCAGCTGATGCTTGCGGAAGGTCGCTTCCAGTTCCCGGAACAGCCCAGGGATGTTGGCACTTTCATTCAACGCGGGGATGACTACGGCGAAATTGCGGCGCAGCGCCGCGGCGACCTCGGGTTGCGGCGCTGGCTGGCGGGGGGTCGCTGCCGCTTGGCTCATACGCGTTTGCGCATTCGGGCCGAGAGGATTCCAAGCTGATCTCGATACTTCGCCACCGTACGTCGAGCGATATTGACTCCTTCGCGTTTCAAGATGTCAACGATGGCCTGGTCAGTTAGAGGCTTCTTGGAGTCCTCGTCGTTAACCAGCTTGCGGATGCGCGCTTTGATCCCGCGTGCTGATACATCTTCGCCGGAATCGGTAGACAAGCCACTCGAGAAGAAGAACTTCAATGGGAAAACGCCCCGCGGGGTCTGTGCGTACTTCTGGTTGGTTACACGCGAGACCGTCGACTCGTGCATGCTGATAACTTCCGCCACCTCACGCAGGGTCAGAGGCTTGAGGTGCTCGATGCCCTCCTCGAAGAAATCGCGTTGCCGGTTCACGATGAAGTTCATCACCTTGAGCATGGTTTGCCGTCGTTGCTCGATCGCCTGCAACATCCAATTGGCGTTGTTCAGCTTATTGGAGATGAACTCCTTGTTTTCGCCCTTATATTTCCCCTTATCTCTCGCGATCTCGCGGTAAGAGCGGGACAAACGCAGACGCGGCAAAGCCGTGTCATTGTGGAAAACGATATAGTCGCCGTCGACCTTCTCCACTACCAGGTCGGCGATGATATAGTTACCCTCGCTGCCGGCGTATTGCAGGCCCGGCTTCGGGTCCAACTTGGCGATGTCATCGGCGGCCGCCTGCACTTGCTTGGGGCTAACCCCAAGCTCCTTAGAGATCTCTGCCCAGCGGTGGTTAACCAGCTGCTCGAAGTGCTCGTCGATGATCCGATGCACCAGGCCATTGGTCTGTTTCAGATCGACTAGCTGAAGCAGCAAGCATTCCCGCAGGTCGCGCGCGCCGATGCCGGCTGGATCCAACCTCTGGATGATCTTGAGGACCTCCTCCGCTTCCTCCAAGCTGAGGTGTGGCTCAGTCGAGAATCCGGCGAGCTCGGCCTCCTCACTATCTAGAAAACGATTGAGTGCCGCGACGACATCTTCCAGCGGGCAGGTCAGGAACCCGGTTTCGTCGATATTGCCGATAATCTCCTCAGCGACAATGACCTGCCGAGGCTCTAGGCGCAGCAGGTATATCTGGTCGCGGAGGTGGTCGTAAAGATCACGGGTCGCTACTGCCGTCGGCTCGTAGTATTCCTTCTCTTCGTACTCTTCCCGGCGGCCACCACTATCGAAGCCATCGAGCAGTATATCTTCCCAGTCAATCTCGTTCTCGTCCTCCTTGGTCTCGTTCGCATCCTGGTTCTCGTCGCTGTCAGATTCACTGGGCTCCACCATCTCCAGGAAAGGATTGGCCACCAACTCCTGTTTCAGGTGCTGCTGTAGGTCGAGGAGCGGCATGTATAACAGATCCATCGCCTGATATAGGCGTGGATTGATCCGTAATTCCTGGCCTAGCTTGATATTCTGTTGCAGGCCGACCTTCATCGTCCTCCCCTTCCCTAGAGGCGAAAATCCTCTCCTAAATATAGCTTTCTAGCTTCGGGATCGTTAACCAATTCCTGAGACGTCCCTTCGATGTGAATCCGCCCATCAAACATGATGTAGGCGCGATCGGTGATCGATAAAGTCTCCCGGACGTTGTGGTCCGTTATCAGCACACCCAGACCCCGGCGTTTGAGATCAGCGACGATTCGCTGGATGTCGTCGACTGCTATGGGGTCAACACCGGCAAACGGTTCATCCAGCAACATGAACTTCGGGTCGGTGACTAAAGCCCGGGTGATCTCGAGCCGGCGCCGCTCGCCGCCCGAAAGCGAATAGGCTCTGTTCTTGCGCAAATGCTTGATCGACAGCTCGTCCAAAAGCGCTTCCAGACGTTCGTGCCGCTGGTCGTCATTCAACGGCAGCGTCTCGAGGATCGCCATGATATTCTGCTCGACCGTCAGCTTACGAAATACCGATGGCTCCTGTGATAGATAACCGATGCCGAGACGTGCGCGCCTATACATCGGGACATGCGCCAGGGGCTTCTTGTCGATGAATACTTCACCTTCATCCGGTGCGACCAAGCCGACGATCATGTAGAACGTCGTCGTCTTACCCGCTCCGTTCGGGCCGAGCAGTCCAACGATCTCGCCCTGGCGAAGCTCGATATCGACATCGTTAACCACGCGCCGCCGTTTGTAGATCTTGACCAAGCCACGTGTGTTCATGCGGCTGCCATCCACCACTGGGCCTGCCGCCCGGGTTTCTGGGCTCGGCGCTGTCAAACGCCGCTCGATCTCGCGCGCGGCTAGTAGGCTCAGGCCGCTCCTATCCTCTCGCAACTCGTGCCAAGCCGCGGCCGCGAAGCCGACCATGCTGCCGTCATCGTAACCTCCGACCTGTACCCAACCCGCTGCTATCAACCGGCCAAGGATTTGCTCGCTCAGATACGTGTCGACCTCATCCGAGCTCATCCTGCGGATCTCGAACAGCCGACGGCTCTCAGGTGTCCCGTCCTCTGCGACCGCGCCGTAGCGATCCACGTAGGATTCACGGAATCCCTCGACCAACTCTTGCCGTGCCAGCCGGCCGCCATCATCGACTCGCGCCAGCATCTCGTGCAGGGCTATGAGCATCGGCGCCTCATGGTCCGGCAGCGACTCCATGTAGCTGCGAAAATCAGCCAGCGATCCGCTCATAAGCGTGCGGCCACCCCCGTCGTGTCGCGCCGCTCATCCACAACGGTGTCGGCGGGCGCTTTCATCGTATCGGCTACGACTGTTATGCTGTCACCGTTGCTGGCAACGGGTAGCGGCTCCAAGTACACGCCCGTGCTTGGTCCAACCACCTGAGCCCGGCGGACCTCGCCGGCCTCAAGCCAAATCGTGACGATGCGGCCGATCACGTAGTTGACGCCCGGTGGGCGACGGCGTCGCTCGGGTTGCGCATCTTCGCGCAAATGGTACAGGGCGCGGGCCTGTCCCGCTGCTACCAATCGATCGAGCCGCGCCTGACTCCCTTCAGCAGCCGCCGAATCGACCGCTGTAAAATGCCCGGTTATCGTGTCTCCTTCCATCCAGTCGCTGCCGAGCAGACTGTCCTCCGGCACGACCATTTCCTTTGTCGTGGCCCGGGCCCGGCCGATGGCAATCACACGTTCGAGCCTGCCGGCGGGACGCAGGATATCGATGGAATCCGCCAGCAAGATGTAGTCGGGCGATTCACTCCTGGCATAGGGTGTCAGAGCAAAGACGTCTTCGGTCCGCGCGGTCTCGCCACCCGATGCGACGGTACGAACGATCTCCTGAGCTTCGACGAACAGGTGCAGCAACGGCGCCGTGATCGATAGGTCATTACCTCGGGCCGAACCGTTCGGCCATGCGTGAATCTCGCTTACCTCATCCTCTTCAAGCAGTACCAGTATCGAATCGCCCTTCAGATCCATCTCCCGCGCTTTGACCAGCGGGTCACCCACCAACCAGATTCGATCACGACCCATGTCTGCATCGAGGGAATCTCCGGTAGCGTTGAGATCTCCTCGCAGCACCACCACCCTACCCGCGGCCGCCATCAACGAGTCGCCGTAGATGTGCACGCGGTCCGCATCCACATCGAAGGGCTGGCTGGGCTGACCTGCTGCGTTCACAGGCCGGAAGGTCACGTGCGGCCTCCCGGGCGCAAACATGCGCTCTCGTGCGCGACCGGCGTTCTGCGGGTAGTAATCGAGCGAAGGGCCGGTCAGGCTGGAGCCGCCGGCGGCGTCGTTGAAGCGAACGTTGCCTTCGGCCCGCACCCAGTCCTCTTTCTGAAAGTAGGTTGCCCGCTCCGCCAGCAACGTCCTGCCGGCTTCGCGGTACTCGACGTTGCCGAACATGTAAATCGCGCCGCGTTGTTTAAACCAGCTGGCGCTGTCGGCCCGCACCCACATGGTACCGCAGGTGGCCTCTGCTCCGCCCTTCACATCGATGCGAACCTCACCGCCTGGCAGGGTGAACATCTGCGACACGGTCCCGGGCGTCGTCAGCAGCTCGAGCGAGCAGCTACCCTGCTGTTGCTGCTGTTGTTGCGCTGCTGGTGACAGCGCGAGCACCGTACCGAACAGCCCGATCATAAGAAACGCCCGCATCTTACTGCAGCGGCTGTTGCCGCGCCCCGGGCGAAACCGCCCGGGCCGAAGTCAGGTTGACCTGCTCCATACCCGAATTGGATTCGAACGCCGTGCCCTCTACCACGGTCCCGTCGGCCTCGAACATCTTGGTCGCGGCATCGCTCCAGATCCGATCCTCCGAGCGGTTGTAGTAGAGCACGGACGTTTCGACCCGTCTCCCCTTACGCGGGTTCACGACCACGACGTCCTCGGTCGCTGTCATGTTTCCCGTGTTCCAATCGTACGTACCTTCGCGCGACGTCAGCACTGAGGTCGTGTCACCGATCGCGTTGAAGAACGTAACCTGCAGCACCGAGAGTTCGACCAGGCCCTTGCTTTCGATGAAGAAGGCCGTATCCGCCTCTACATAGGCCCGTCGGATTCCTTCGGACGTCACGTAATGCTTGAGGCCGATGGCAACTTGGTTTGCCTCGATGTTCAGACGGAGGATGTCCTCGGCAACGATGGGGGGAGCACCGCTGTCCCGGCAGGCCGTCAAAGAAGTTGACAGCGCCAATATCACCGCCGCCTGTCGCCAAATCGATCTAAACAACACGCGCCCTCATCAAATCATGCAGGTGCACGATTCCCTCAAGTCGGTTCTCCGCGTCACAGACCGGCAGGGCCATGATTCCGAACTCTTCCATCTTGTACACCGCCTCTGCGGCGAGGGTGTCAGCCGACACTGTCTTCGGGTTCGAGTTCATCGCCTCCCAGACTTGGCGGTGAAAGAACTCCTCTTTGTTGTCCACGAAGCGTGTCAAATCGCCGGCTGTGACGACTCCCAGTACGCGTCGCTCACCATCAACTATCGGGACGGTACCGCGCTTGTAGGCAACTTCCAGCATCGCTTCTCTCATTGTCGCATCTCGCGGCAACGACGGCACTTTATCCGGGTCAACCACCATCACGTCAGCGACTCTTAACAGCCGCCTGCCCAGCTCGCCCGCCGGGTGCAACTTCGCGAAATCATCCGGCGAAAAGCCCTTCTCGAGCAGAACCGTCACGGCCAACGCGTCTCCCATAGCCAGCGCAGCGGTCGTGCTGGACGTAGGCGCCAGGTCGTGCGGGCACGCTTCTTCGGCCACACCCACGTCCAGAAATACGTCTGCCTGTTTGGCCAGGGTCGATGTGGCGTTACTCGTAAGAGCGATGATTGGGATACCCAAGCGCTTCACGATGCGAAACAATTCGTACAGCTCGTCCGATTCTCCGCTCTTAGAAATCAAGATCAGCAAATCATCCCTCAGCACCATTCCCACATCACCGTGCACACCTTCGACCGGGTGCAGAAAGAAGGCCGGGGTCCCTGTCGACGTCAGCGTTGCGGCAAGCTTGCGCGCGATGATCCCGGACTTGCCAACCCCTGTCACGATCGCACGCCCCTTGAGCTGTGCGACCAAGCTCACGGCCCGTTCGAACTGCTCGTCCAGCCGGTCCGCTAATCGGAGCACAGCCTCGCCCTCCAGGCGAATCACGCGTCGCGCGGCTTCGATCAGCTGGTTCCGATCCATTCCGCGTCTTCTCGCTCGCGCAGATAATCGTCGACGACTCTCTTCCAATCGCCGCGCGCTTTCAGCAGGGTTTCCGCAAACTCACGCACCGCACCGGCACCACCGCGTTTCCGTGTCTGGTAGGAGGCCAGCGCACGGACTTCGGGAACCGCGTTGGCCACCGCAACGGGCAACGCCACACGACGAATCACCGGGATGTCGGCCAGGTCATCCGAAACGAATGCCACCGAATTCCAATCCAGCCCCTTGCGCTCCAGCATACCACGCACGATCGGCAGTTTGTCGGCGCCCGGATCCTGATGCACCTCTTGAATCCCCAGCTCACGTCCCCGCAGGGCCACGACTTCGGAGCGGCGGCCGGTGACAATCGCGACTTCGATCCCGGCCCGTTGCAGCAGATTCACGCCCAAACCATCGGTGATCTCGAAGCGCTTCAACTCGACGGTCTGGCCCGATTCGCTGGTGCCGTAGTAGATGCCGCCGTCGGTCATCACGCCATCGACATCGAGGATCACCAGTCTGATCGAGCCGGCTACCGCAGCCGGGATAGCGCTGCTCTCAGGCATCGCTGGCTTCCCTCTCCTCGCGCAGCGCATTGTGCACGGCCAGGACTCGGGCCACGAGGTTCTCCAACTGATCCAGGCGCAGCATGCTCGATCCGTCGGACAGCGCACGAGCCGGCTCTGGGTGGACCTCGACGAAGACCGCGTTGGCCCCGGCGGCAATCGCCCCGGCGGCTAGCATCGGGATGTAGCGCGGTTCACCGCCACTCTTGGCTCCGGCCGCGCCCGGAAGCTGAACCGAATGGCTAGCATCGAAGATCGCCGGGCACGCACAGCTTTCTTTGATCAGCGCAAACGAGCGCATGTCTACCACCAGATTGTGGTAGCCGAAGGCGGTCCCACGTTCGGTCACCGCCAAGGACCTGGCACCGCTCTGACGCGCTTTGTCCACTTGCAGCGCCATGTCTTGAGGAGCCATCCACTGACCTTTCTTCAGATTCAGCGCTCGACCTGTTTGCGCGGCAGCGACGAGCAGATCGGTTTGCCGGCTCAGGAACGCTGGAATCTGCAGGACATCGACGACGGTAGCTGCCGGAGCGGCCTGCTCGGGCAAGTGAATGTCCGTTGTTAACGGGATTCCGAATTCCGCTTTAAGACTCTGGAGCAAGCGGAGTCCTGCCTCGAGACCAGGACCGCGGGGGGAGGCGATACTGCTCCGATTCGCTTTGTCGAACGAAGCTTTGAAGACTACGGGGATGCCGAAGCGTTCCCCGATTCGCGCGACCTCTCGCGCAATCGCAAAGTTTGTGCGTTCATCCTCCAGAACACAGGGTCCGGCGATAATAAAGAAATCACCGTCCGGCTGGAACAGCGATTGGGGTATCCCCATACTCGCGCCTCTCTCACTCCCCTACCCCGACGGCTTGGACCTGATCCGAACGGTGCTCACCGCGCCGCCGTACTGCCGCCTCGATAAACGAGGCGAACAATGGATGCGGGTGTGCCGGCCGTGATTTCAATTCCGGATGAAACTGCGTGGCGATGAACCACGGGTGATTCACCAACTCGATGATCTCGACCAAAAAGCCATCCGGTGATTGTCCACTCAGCGCCATGCCGTGGTCCACAAGGACGCCTCTATATGCGTTGTTCACCTCGTATCGGTGCCGGTGCCGCTCACTGATCTCAGCCAGCCCGTAGATCGCCGCTACACGCGAGTTCGCCGCTAGCTGGCAAGGGTAGGCGCCCAACCGCATCGTCCCACCCATGTCGGTCACCTGACGCTGCGAGTCCATGAGTGACACGACGGGATAGGCGCATTCAGGTGCGAACTCTCGCGAATGCGAGTCCTCCAGGTGGCAGACGTTACGAGCGAACTCGATGATCGCTGATTGCAGACCCAGGCAAATCCCGAAGAACGGCTGATCGTTCTCACGGGCCCATTGAATCGCGCGCACCATCCCGTCAACCCCGCGCACGCCAAAGCCGCCCGGTACCAGCAGTCCGTCGTAGTCCGCCATGCGCGTCGCGTCCTCGGGACCTCTGATATCCTCCGACGACAGCCAGTCGATATCGACACGGACGTCATTGGCGATCCCGCCGTGGACCAGTGCCTCCTGAACCGACTTGTAGGAATCAACCAGTTCCGTGTACTTGCCGACCACGGCGATCCGCACCCGCCCGCGGCTCGGCGTCTTCACCCTGTTCACCAGTGACCGCCAGGCTTCCAAATCTGGGTCGGGGACGTCGAGGCCCAGCTTCTCGGCGACCAGCCGGTCCAGCCCCTGTTCGTGAAACACGAGCGGAACCTCGTAGATCGTTTCAACGTCGCGCGCCTCGATCACCGCTTCGGGTCGCACATTGCAAAACAGCGCGATCTTTCTACGCATCTCCTCCGTGAGAGTGTGCTCCGTCCGGCAGATCAGGATGTCGGGCATGATCCCGATCTCCATCAACTCGCGCACAGAATGCTGCGTTGGCTTCGTCTTCAGCTCGCCGACTGCCGCCATGTAGGGCAGCAGTGTCACATGGATGAACAGCGTGCTGTCGCGCCCGATATCACCGCGCAACTGCCGGATCGCCTCGAGGAACGGCAGCGACTCGATGTCGCCGACCGTGCCACCGATCTCGGTGATGACAACGTCATGGTTCGGAGTCAGCCGCCGCACCGCCGCTTTGATTTCATCCGTGATGTGCGGGATGACCTGAACAGTCGATCCCAGATACTCGCCGCGGCGCTCCTTGGTGATGACGTTCTGGTAGATGCGTCCCGTCGTCACGTTGTTGGCCTGGGAGAGCGACTCCTCGATAAACCGCTCGTAGTGGCCTAAATCGAGATCGGTCTCAGCTCCGTCGTCCGTGACGTACACCTCTCCGTGCTGGAACGGCGACAGCGTTCCCGGATCAACATTGATGTATGGGTCGAACTTCTGGATCGTTACCGCCAAGCCCCGTTCAACCAGCAGCCTACCAAGCGACGCGGCGGCGATCCCCTTCCCTAGAGAGGAGACGACGCCGCCGGTGATGAAGATCATCTTGGACGGTCGCGACCGCTCACTCATCTTTTGAATTCCCTCCCTCCCAGCATCTCTTCGGCCCGTGCCCGATCCGCTTCCGTGTCTATGCCCGGCGCCCCGCCTTCCACTAGCGCGACTCCGATCTTGAGTCCGGCCGCCAGCCAACGCAGCTGCTCCAAACCCTCTCTTCGTTCCAGTGGGTGCGGCGGTAGTCCCGCCGCGCGCCTTAGCGAAGCCCGGGAGAAGCCATAAACACCGATGTGGCGGAGTTTCAGTGAATCGCTCGTCTCTTCCCCACCTGGCGTCCGCTCAAACGGGATCGCAGCGCGACTGAAATACATCGCACCGCCCAAATCATCCCGTACTACCTTGACCGTCGAGGGAGTTTGCCACTCGACTGCCTCGCTGATCCGGCTTGCGGCTGTCCCGATGTCCCACCCGGAACGTACAAGTCGCACCACCTCGGTCGCGGCATCCGCGGGAAGAAACGGCTCATCCCCTTGCAGGTTCACGATCACGCCAAAGCCTGCAAACTCGGGACGCTCTGCAACCTCGGCAACTCGATCGGTGCCCGAGGGATGGTCTCCCCTCGTTAGCACTGCGCGACCGCCAAACTGCTCGACCGCGTTGATGATCTCTCGGTCGTCGGCAGCCACAACGAGCTCATCCAGCACTACCAGGCTGCTCATGTGCTGCCAGACCCACTCGATGAGCGGGCGACCCGCGATCCTCACAAGCGGCTTCCGCGGCAATCGGGTCGAGGCGAGCCGGGTAGGAATCACCCCGAGCGTGCCCCCAGCGGGGCGAATCTGCGAAGTTCGGGCGCCGCTAAGCAATTTTCACGCCACTATCATAATAGGCCAGTAAACAGTTGTCAAAACTGACCGTTAGCGGCTTGGCACGGTCGAGCGTCCGCCGGCCAGGCCGACTGCCAGCACCGTCTTGAAATCGTCTCCCGGGTCTGTATAGGCGCCGATGGAAATCGGTCCCACGCTGACCCCCAGCGCCAGATTATGGATCGTGGCGGGCTCGTCCCCCCCGTCGGGCCATGCGTTACCCGCCGCATACTGAAGCCAGGCAGCGAAGCGATCGAATCCCGCCGTACTGCGCTGCAAAGGAATACGATAGGTCAGCCCGCCCCACCACATGCGATCGCCGGCACGGGCCACGGGCGTCAATGTCGGAAGCGATCCCCAGCCACCCAGGGAGCGCCAACGCTGGTTTGGCGCGCCTTCACCACCGGGCAGCTGGCCGGTTCCTTCCAGCACCAGACCCTGACCACCGAGCGTGGGAATCTCTGCTCTGAATCCAGCTTTGAGCAGGGTGAACGTCGCTTCACCCGCCGCGTCGGCATCGGCACGCTCGACACTCGCCCCTAGCTCGAAGGTTGTGCGAGGGTCGATCCAGGCGCGCAGACCCGTGTGCAGCCGGGCGCTGACGATCTTCATCTCGTTCACCGGCAGGTTGTTCTGGAAACCGCCGCGAAACGAGAATACAGAGAACGGGTCCCGACTCTCTAACGATTTTGCCTCCTCCCACGCGACGATCAGCGCGGGTCCCCAGGTGACTCGCGACCCATATTCCAGACGCAGCGCGCCCTCGAGGAAATCGGCCTCGTAGTAGTTGCGTGAATCAGACGCTCCGATGAAGCTGTAGAGTGAGTTTTCGATCGCGCCGTTCATCCACGTGTCATTCGAGCGAACGGTCCGGCCGGCGGCAAGCTCCAGTACATGCCGACTGAACTCCCACGCCAGCATCATTTCGCCGTCGACCCGTTCGCGAGCGGTGCGGTAGCGCGCCTGCAGCCTCGCGTCAGGCAGCCAATTGCTGCTCGCACCTCGAAACCCCACACCGATGGGCAGGGTGACGGCATTGACTCGCTCGTAGCTTGGCAGCTGGAAACCGTAGAGGCCGAGCGGCACGAACCGAGCCCTCGCCCCAGGCGCCCGGACCAGCCATGCTGCACCTCCCAACTCCTCGACCTCATAAGCGAATCGTGACGCATCGACAGCCG
The DNA here is from genome assembly GCA_041617795.1 of Gemmatimonadota bacterium. GTDB lineage: Bacteria > Gemmatimonadota > Gemmatimonadetes > Palauibacterales > KS3-K002 > JBFJOD01. Next base: position 23,827 of record JBFJOD010000032.1, read on the forward strand.
GCGCCGAAAGCTGGGCGAGCGATGAACCGTAGAAGCCACCGGCCATGACCGCGACCGTGCCCTGAAAACGCGCGCCTGGCCGCGCGAAGATGTCGCTTTGCACCGCGATCAAATCGCCGTTAATCCGTCCCTCGACCCGAACCGTGGCCCGGATGACGACAAGGTCGGCGTCGATGACCTCGCCTACCGAAATCAGCGTATCGCGGGTCAGTAAGCGATAGTTCCCGCGCTCCAGGACCCGCTTGAGCGCCGCATCCGCCATAGGCAAGCCGGCCCCGCGGGCCACGAATTCCACGCTCTGTGCCCCGGCCACCGCCGGCGCGACGATTGCGCTCAGCACGGCCAAAACCAACCACCCAGCCGGTATCCAGCGCCTCCTGTCGGTGAAAGCTCCCGGCTTCGCAGCGATTGGCTCCGTGCAGAGTTCCGACGAATCGAGATTATGAAGAGTGCATAACATATTGGTAGAACGTTGCTTAAGTATAGCAGCCTCGGGTTCTATCTATGCCCGCGGATGATACTGCTTGTGGACCTCGCTCAGATAACCTCGGTCCAGGTGCGTGTAGATCTGCGTCGTCGAGATATCGGCATGACCCAGCATCTCCTGGACGGCTGCGATGTCGGCTCCGCCTTGCAGGAGGTGTGTAGCAAAGGTATGCCGTAATGTATGCGGCGTCACATGCTTGAGGATACCTGCCGCCTGCACTTGTCTTCTGATCGCCTGCCAGGCTCCCTTGCGTGTCAGACGCCGACCCCGTCTGCCAATGAATAGTGCACCTGCCGCCAGTGATCTTCCGGATCGCGCAGCCGCTACGAGCGTCGGGCGACCTTGCTGCAGGTAGTCCGACAGCGCCTGCCAGGCTGGGCCCCCGAACGGCACGATCCTCTCTTTGTCCCCTTTCCCGCGCACCAGGACCAACCGCTCGTCCATGTCGACGTCGCGGATGTTCAGCGTTACGAGCTCCGAGATACGCACGCCAGTGGCATACATGAA
>JBFJOD010000033.1:0-24277 GCA_041617795.1 Gemmatimonadota bacterium
AGAGATTCGCAGGTTATACCGGAACTCGGGATTCCTCTACTCGCAAATCGAGCCCGTCGTCGAGCGCTTGCCCGCGGGTGAGGACGGTGACCGGCGCGTAAGCCTGACGTTACGGATTCAGGAAAACGAGCAGGCTTACGTCAACCTCGTCAACATCGCTGGGAACACGAGCACTCACGAGCGCGTCGTGCGCGAGCGTTTGGTCTTGTTGCCTGGGGACGTCTATGGTGACGATCGCATCGTGTCGAGCTACCAGAGCGTCCAGGGTTTAGGGTTCTTCGAACCGCTTCCACCCAATGAAGCCATCGATGTGAGGCCGAACCCCACGGAGCAAGACAAGATCGACATCGGCTTCAAGATCAAAGAGAAGCAGACGGGTAACATCAACTTCGGCGCTTCCGTTTCACCCTCGATCGGTTTGGCCGGATTCATCGGGTACGAGCAGCCCAATCTGTTCGGTCAGGCCAAATCCGGCCGTTTCCGATGGGTGTTCGGCAGCAGATCCAACGATATCGAAGTCGCTTACACCGATCCGTCAATCTTCGGCAGTCGAAACTCGGCCGGCGTGAGTCTGAGAAGCTCGCGTGACCGGTTCGGTTTCATCGGATTGGGCCGGCGGCGACAGACGGGTGGCAGCCTGGTATTCGGCACGCCGTTTTTCGGCTCGCGCTGGACCCGCTTCACTATTCGCTACTCGCTGTTCCGGGACGAGTTCGATTCAGATGAAGAGGAGTTAGATCTGGTGCAGCGGCAGTTGCTCAATGTGGGGACGCGCAGCTCGGTCGAATTTCGCGTCACGCGGGATACGCGCAACCACCCGCTGTTCCCGACCAACGGTAGCCGCAATTCGGTCGGCTTGCAGTTTGTAGGGGGTGTTCTAAGCGGGGATGGTGACTACCGGAAAGCCACCTTCGAAAGCGAATGGTACACCCCGATCGCGAGCCTGCGGTCGGATCCGACTCAAACGGGTATCGACCTGGCGTTGGGGCTGAGCGTCAAGGGCGGTTCGATCGTCGGCGAGAACCCGTTTTTCTTGGAACGCTTCTTCATGGGAGGCGTGCAGTACGGAACCCCACTGCGTGGTTACGAAGAACTTACGATTACGCCGACCGGACACATTCCCAGGGCGACACCCGGGTTCAGCCAACTCGACCGGGTCGGAGAGTCGTACTTCGGACTGACGGCGAACATCGGGATGAACTTGGGCGGAAGCTTTTACGTGAATGCGTTCTACGACGCGGGTAACGTGTGGGCGACATCGTTTGGCTTTAATCCAACGGACCTGCTGCGTGGTTTCGGTTTGGGAGTCAGCGTCGTTACGCCGGTTGGGCCCCTGGGTTTGGATTACGCGTACGGCATGGATCGCCGGGACATATTTGGAAGACCCGACCCGGGTTGGAAGCTGCATTTCAGATTTGGACAAATATTCTAGAAACTAGTGCAGTATAGTATTTGGTCGGAGAAGTCGGTCTTGGCGGTGCCACAAGCAGCACGCCCGATTCGACGAGATAAAGGCCATAGTAGAACAGGAGATCGCAGTGCGTTATAAGACAGGTGCTTTAGTGGCGGCCACAGCCCTGGCGGTGCTTGGTTATTCGGGACTGAACGATCCGCAAGATCGGGCGCTGAAGCTGGCCTATATCAACTCCAACGAGATCATTGCGCAGGCACCGGGAGCCCAGGAAGCGCAGGCCACGTTTGACCGTGAGATGGCCAGCTGGCGCACTCAGGTGCAGTCGCTGAGCGACTCGCTTCAACAGATGATTACTGCGTACGAGCAGCAGCAGGTAATGTTATCGCCAGAGGCGCGTCAGCAGCGACAGCAACAGATCCAGGCGAAGCGTGTCGAGTTTCAGCAGCGCGCGGCGGACTTGGAAGTTGTGGCGCAAAGGCGACAGCAGGAGTTGGTCGAGCCGATCTATGAGCGGATAACCAACGTCCTCGTCAAGGTCCGAGACGAGAACAACTACACGATGATTTTCGATGCGGCCGCCGGTGCCCTGATCGCTGCCGACACGGCCCTCGACATCACCGATGCGGTGATCGACCGGCTCAGGGCTCAAGACAGTGCTTCGGGCAAACCGGCAAACTAAGACAACTGCGATCCAGGCGACGCGCTTCTGCGTCCGCATGTTGGCGCCCACGGCCCGCTGGGGTACTGTGGGCGCTGTTTCTGTATGACAGGCCAAGAGGAACGGTAATGACGACGAGCGTGACAGTCGGTGAACTGGCCCGGCACCTCGATGCTGAACTGGTGGGTGATCCCGACGCGCGAGTGACGGGAGCGGCACCGCTGGATAAGGCCGGTGCGGAGCAATTGAGTTTTCTTGCTCGGCGTAAGTACCTCCCATATCTTGACTCGACTCGTGCCACAGCTGTCATCGTCGGTCGCAACCTCGGCGAGCTAGAAGCGCCGCCAGAGGGCCCGGCCTTCTTGTGGGTAGAGGATGCGCACATCGCGTTGGCCGATGCGCTGGCGCTGCTCTATCCCGAGCCGCCGCGACGCCCCGAAATCGCTCCCACGGCGGTATTGGGAGCGGGTGTCGAGTTGGGGACAGGCGTAACAGTCGGACCCTACTCGGTTATCGGTGCCGGTGCGCGGATAGGTGAGGGTGTCAGCATCGGGGCGCACTGCGTGGTGGGCGCCAGGTGCGAGCTGGGTGCCGAGACTGTCCTCAAGGATCAGGTGTGCCTGTATCCTGAAACCAGGCTCGGGGCACGCTGTATCGTTCATAGCGGGGCGCGCATCGGCGTCGATGGCTTTGGCTATGTGTTGCAGGAGAACGAGCATCGCAAGGTCCCGCAGGTCGGCTACTGCGTCATCGAGGACGACGTGGAGATCGGAGCGAACACCTGCATCGATCGTGGCTCGGTCGGTGAAACGCGCATAGGGGCGGGAAGCAAGATCGACAACCTGGTCCACATCGCCCACAACGTCCAGACGGGCCAGCGCTGCATCATCGTGGCGCAAGTGGGTGTGGCCGGGAGCACGACCATCGGTCATGGCGTGGCCCTGGCCGGACAGGTTGGAATCATCGGCCACCTGAACATCGGTGACGGCGCCCGCGTGGCAGCACAGGCCGGCGTGAGCCACGACATTCCCGCCGGTGAGACATGGTTCGGCTACCCGGCGCGGCCGCTTAAAGAGGTGATGAGGGCTAACGCAGGCTTTCTTAAACTGCCCGATCTGTTGCGTCGAGTTCAGCGGATCGAAAAGCGATTGACCGACGAGGATTCGTGACCGTCTCGCAGGGCGAAGCCTGCGATGGGTCGCGCTAGGAGGAGGGACGGATTGAAGCAGCAAACCCTGGCGAGCAAGGTCGAGCTCGAGGGAAGAGGTCTGCACTCGGGTGCCGCCGTTCGAATGGTCTTGCATCCGGCGCCGCCTGATGTAGGGATCGTCTTTCGCCGCACGGACCTCGAAGGCAAGCCGGAGATCGCTGCCAGCGTCGATGAGGTCATCGAGGTCGAGCGCGGCACCGTCTTAGGACGGGAGGGAGCCCGAGTCCGCACGGTCGAGCATTTACTTGCCGCGATCGCGGGTGTGCAAATCGACAACATGGTGGTCGAGTTGGACGCCGAAGAACCACCCGCCGGAGATGGCAGCGCGGAGCCCTTCGCCAAGTTGATGCTCGGGACAGGGCTGAAGTCTCAGGATCGCGATGCCGCGGTCTGGTCATGCTCCCGGCCGTTCGTTGTGGAGGAGGGCTCGTCGCGCTATGCGGTGTTTCCCGACCAGCGCTGTGTGCTGTCGGTATCGATCGATTTCAATCACCCGCTGATTCGACGACAGCATGGCTCCTATGTCATCGAGCCGCAGCTGTTTCTTGAGGATATCTCGGCGGCCCGTACCTTCGGTTTCCTGAGCGAGGCTGAGCAGCTGCGGGCTGCCGGGTTGGCACGGGGTGCCGATACGAGCAACACGGTAGTCTTGACGGAGGACGGTCTCTACGAAGGCGTTACACTTCGATTCGCTGACGAGTTTGTGCGGCACAAGGTCGCGGATGTGATGGGCGACCTCGCACTGCTGGGCCACCGCATCCAGGCTCAGATCGTGGCTGAACGTCCGGGTCACCGCGGCAACATCGCGCTGGCGCGTGCGATTGCCGAGCAGGCGCGACGGCAGCGGGCGGCGCGGCGCGTTGACATCGACCAAATATTCCAGATCCTGCCGCACCGCTACCCTTTCCTTCTCGTGGACCGGGTGATCGAATACGAAAAGGCGCAGCGGATTGTTGGGATCAAGAACGTAACGATCAACGAGCCGTTCTTTGTGGGCCATTTCCCGGGTTTGCCGATCATGCCTGGAGTGCTGATCATCGAGGCGATGGCTCAGGTGGGGGGACTGTTGCTCATGGACTCGGTGGAGGATCCTGAGAACAAGATCGTCTATTTCATGTCGCTGGATAAGGTAAAATTCCGACGCCCGGTAACACCGGGTGATCAGATAGAATTCGAGCTTGAGATGGTTCAAATGCGAAGTACGGTCTGCCGGATGAAGGGGGTTGGCCGGGTGGATGGACGGGTTGTTGCGGAGGCGGAAATGATGGCACAGGTGGTGGATCGATGAGCACGCCGACAATAGCAGATAGGGATCGTGGGATACCCGCGCAGATTCATTCGACGGCAATCGTGCATGGTGATGCCGAGCTGGCGGCGGGTGTTCAGGTCGGTCCGTATGCGATTATCGGCCCGAACGTCAAGATCGGAGCCAACACGGTGTTGGGTCCGCATGCTTATGTCGAGCGCGATACGCGGATCGGCCGCGACTGTTTTATCGCCAAGGGGGCCGTTCTCGGCACGGATCCGCAGGATTTGAAGTACGAGGGTGAACAAACCCTGCTTACGGTAGGCGACGGCACGACGATTCGTGAATACGCCACTCTGAATCGAGGTACGCGCGCTTCGGGCTCAACTGAAGTGGGCAGTGGCTGCCTGCTGATGGCCTACTCGCATGTTGCGCACGATTGCCGCATCGGTGACCATGTCATTATTGCGAATGCGGTCAACATGGGCGGTCATGTAGTGATCGAGGAGTACGCAACGGTCGGCGGAGTCGCGGCCCTTCACCAGTTCGTGCGAATCGGGGCCTATGCCTTCATTGGCGGGGCGTCGCGGGTGCCGAAGGATATCCCCCCCTACACACGCGCGGCAGGGAATCCGATCAAGTTGTACGGTCTGAATATGGTAGGATTGGAACGCCGCGGGTTCTCGCTCGAAGTGAGACAAGAACTGAAGCGGGCGTACAGGTTGCTGTTCGGTTCGGATTTGAACATCAGCCAGGCGATCGCTGAGCTGCGGTCGCGTGGTCCCGCCATCGCCGAGGTTGAACGACTGGTTGCGTTCATCGAAGCGAGTGAACGCGGGGTAAGCGTCTGAGGCTTCCTTGAATCCCGTCGCCATCGGAGTATTGGGGGTCGGAAGTCTGGGCTTCCACCATGCCCGCCTGTTACACGAACTGCCCGACGCTCGCCTCGTCGGGATCTATGACATCGACAGCGAGCGGGCCCGCAGCGTTGCATCCGAGCTTGCAACCCACGCCCACGAGAGCCTGGAAGCTCTGCTGCATGATGTTGAGGCGGTAATCGTCGCGGTTCCCACCAGCCAGCATTTCGCGGTGGGTAGGATTGCGCTGGAGCATGGTTGCGACCTGCTGATCGAAAAGCCGATAACGGCGAGCACCGACGAAGCTGATCAACTGATCGAGCTGGCAGAGACCCAGGGTCGCATCATTCAGGTCGGCCACATTGAGCGCTTCAACGGTGCCGTGCGTGCCTGTGAACCCTACCTCGATCGCCCGCTTTTCGTCGAGTCGCATCGGCTGGCGCCGTTCGTTCGTCGCGGCACCGACGTTCCGGTCGTGCTCGACCTGATGATCCATGACATCGATCTCATCCTCAGCTTGGTGCAGGATGCCGTCGCACAAGCACGAGCCGTGGGCGTTTCGGTCTTGAGCGGCAACGTCGATATCGCCAACGCACGACTCGAGTTCGTGAACGGAGCCGTGGCGAACATCACGGCGAGTCGTGTGTCGCTGCAACGCCAGCGCAAGATCCGCTTCTTCCAACCCAGCGGTTATATCAGCCTGGACCTGGGCAGCGGGACGGGTGAATTCTACCGTCGAAAAGGCACGACTGAATTCTCCAGCGGAATCGGAAACCCGGCGGATTACGTGGAACATATCAGCTTGAAAGGGGACGGACAGGAACCGCTTCGCCTCGAGCTGCAGGCCTTCCTCAAAGCGGTCCGTCGGGAGGCACCGGTGCCGGTCTCGGCACGTGACGGTCGGACGGCGCTGGCTGCAGCTCTGGATATCGTGGAGCGCATCGAGAGGCACCGAAAAAATGTCCTTGATTCGAATCCGGCGTGAGCGAAAGCTCCAGGGAGCGAGCGAACGCAGTGGTATGCGAACCAGAACGCTGCTGATCCTGTTGGCCGTCGTATTCTTCGCGATCTGGTATCTCGGTTCGCGTGTCTGAACCTCGCATTCTGATTTCCGCTGGCGAGGCTTCGGGAGATCTGCACGGCGCGGCATTGGCGAGGGAGTTACGCAGCGTGTTCCCGGACGCCCGCTTGCTTGGTCTCGCCGGGCCACGTATGGCAGCGGCTAGCGTCGAGCCGATCGTCGATTTCGACCGTCTGGTCGTGATGGGATTGGCCGAAATCTTTACGAGGCTGCCCTTCTTTGTTTCTGTCCGGCGCAAGATTCGGCAGCTGTTGCGCAACGAGCCACCGGATCTGGTCATACCTGTCGACTATCCCGGCTTCAATCTCTGGCTGTGTGAGGAGGCTCACCGACTGGGCATCCCGGTCCTCTATTACATCGCGCCCCAACTCTGGGCTTGGCGCCCCGGACGGGCGAGGGTTCTGGCAGCGACGACCGACCGGGTGGCAGTGGTTTTTCGTCAGGAGGAGCCGTTTTTGCGCAAATTCGGCGTTGAGGCCGTTTTTGTCGGCCACCCCCTCTTGGACCACCTCGGCGAGCAGGAGACACGCGGTGAGGCCATTGCGGCGCTAGGAGCCGATCCGGAGCGGCCCATCCTTGGCCTGCTGCCCGGATCTAGGCCCCAGGAGGCCCGCCGCCACATGAGACCGTTTATTCAGGTTGCCGACGAGGTCCGCCGGCGCCGCCCCGACGTTCAGGTCTTCGTTTCCAGCGCTCCTCACGTGCCAGCCCAGTCGTACCAATTGGCTCGCGATTACCCGGTGGTCGCCGACTCCGCTCGGATACTGAGCGCGGCGACGGTGGTCCTTACGAAGTCAGGTACGACGACGATCGAGGCCGCCTTGAGAGAGACGCCGATGGTCATCGCCCACCGCGTCAATCCTCTGACCTACCTGGTGGCACGGCGGCTCGTGCGTGTCGACGCCGTCGGCATGGTCAATCTATTGGCCCGCCGCCGGGTTGTGAGTGAGTTCGTTCAGCACCTACCCGTGGATGCGATCTCCAGCGAGCTGTGCCTGCTGCTGGACGTTGCAGCGCCCCAGCGCCAGGCGATGCTGGAGGCGCTACGCGGCGTTCGAAGCCAACTGGGCGAGCCGGGTGCGCCGCGGCGTGTGGCCAAGCTGGCGGCCGATCTACTGAACGCGGCGTGAAGACGCGGGATCGGGTCCTACTCACCGTTGCCGGGAGTTTCGCTCCGCCGCTGTTTCGGACGCTTTATGCTAGCCTGAGATTCCAGGTCGTCGGGGCGGAGCATCAGGATTCGACGTGGCGGGCAGGGCAGCCGGTTGTCTTCGTCACGTGGCATGGGCGGCTGCTGCCGTTGCTCTACCTCTACCGCGGAAAAGGCCTGGTCATGTTGGTGAGCCAGCACCGCGATGGAGAATACTTGGCGCGCTTGGGAAGTGGTCTGGGATATGATGCGGTGAGAGGGTCGAGCACGAGGGGCGGCTTCGAAGCGCTCAGAGAGCTCGTACGCAAAGTCAGGCGTGGACATTCGCTCGCCATTACTCCAGACGGTCCCCAAGGGCCCCGCGAGGAACTCAAGCCAGGCGCCCTTCAGGCGGCTCGAATAACTGGCGCGCCCGTGATACCAGTGATGGCCGGTTGCCAGCGTGCCTGGTGGGTGGAGGGTTGGGATCGCTTCATGATACCTAAGCCCTTTGCCAGGGTGTGTGTGGCGATCGGGCCGCCGCGCCAGATACCGCGCAGCTGTTCGGTGCGCGAACTGGCCGTGCACGTGCAACAACTCGAGACCGAGATGCAGGCTCTGAAGACGCTTGTGGACGCCCGGGTTGAGACTCCGCGCGGTGCTTATGAGCCTTCTGCATGAGCGGCTGTGGTCTAGCCACCCGCCGCTGCCGCTGCGATTCCTCTCGGTTTGTCTGGCGCCAGCCGAGCAGGCCTATCGTCTCGCCGTGACCGCCCGGAACTGGGGGTATTCGAAGGGGCTGCTGCGTTCCGGCCGCGCGACGATACCGGCTGTGGCGGTTGGCAATCTGACAGTAGGTGGAACGGGCAAGACACCCGTCTCGGCATGGATCGCCAGACGGTTACAGGCGTCGGGCCACTCACCGGCCGTCGTAATGCGGGGATACGGCGGAGATGAGGAAACGGTGCACCGACTGCTGAACCCAGCGATCCCCGTCTGCGTGTCGGCCGACCGGGTCAAAGCGACCGAACGAGCCGCGGAAGCAGGGGCAAACGTTGCTGTACTGGACGACGCATTTCAGCATCGCGCATTGCGCGCGAATGCCTACATCGTCCTCATCGCGGCCGAGGAGTGGGTGGAAGACCCGCGCTTGTTGCCACGGGGACCGTGGCGCGAACCGCTCACCGCTTTGCGCCGGGCGCAACTGCTGGTGGTCACCCGCAAGATCGCCCCGCCGGCAGAGTCGCTGCGGGTGCGCGAGGCGTTGGCGCGCCACTTTCCCGCAACACCGCTCGCACAAGCCTATATTGGTGTTTCCAGGTTGGCTCGCTACGAAGAAGGGCAACTGCATATCTTGCCGTCAGCGATGGGATTTCGTGCGGCCCTCGCGGTGGCTGGCGTGGCCCGGGCCGACGCCGTTTGGGAGCAACTTCGCATGCTAGGGATCACCATGGACCGGTGCTCGGCTTTTCCGGATCATCATCGCTTCAGGGCACGCGACATCGCAGCGATTCAGAAGGCTACAGCGAACGGCCCGCTTATCGCGACGCTTAAAGACGCTGTGAAGTTGAGTCCACTACTGCCCGCGGACATGGCGATATACGTGCCCGTGCAACATGTGGACTGGGAAGCTGGCGGCGGGGCGCTCGATCAGCTGTTGGCAGGGGTTGTGGAGGATCACGGGCCGCGACTGGAGTTTTCGAAGTGAAGTGCTTAGAGACGGATATTCTAGTCATCGGAAGCGGTATAGCCGGATTGACGTTCGCGCTGCGAGTGGCTGAGCATGCGGACGTTGTACTTGTCACAAAGAAGGCACGGCTCGATTCGAATACGAACTACGCTCAGGGCGGCATCGCGGCTGTCGTCGATCCGGCCGACACGTTCGATCGACATATCGAGGACACGCTGCACGCCGGGGCAGGGCTGTGCCATGTGGACCGGGTCAAGACGCTGGTGAGAAGTGGCCCGGCCGCCGTCGCGGATTTGATGGACTGGGGCGTGCGTTTTTCCAAGAAGGAGGGGAACTTAGCGCTTGGCATCGAAGGTGGGCACTCGCGCGCTCGAATCGTCCACAGCCAGGATCGCACGGGTTCTGCCATCGAAGATGCGCTGGACCAAGCGGTTACCGCGCACCAGCAAATTCGCGTGCTGGAAGATCATATGGCGCTGTCCTTGCGAGCCGAGTGCCGCGACGGCCAGAGGCGATGTGTTGGTGCATGGGTTCTGGACGTCGAGTCGTGCGAGCCGATTCAGATCACTAGCCGCGCAACGATGCTGGCGAGTGGTGGAAGCGCCGCCATCTATCACCATACGACGAACCCTGCCATCGCCACCGGCGACGGAATCGCCATCGCTTACCGGATCGGCGCCACCGTGGCGAACATGGAATTCATTCAATTTCACCCGACCGCGCTGTTCCCGGCGGAGGAGCGCGCCTTTTTGATCTCAGAGGCGGTGCGCGGTGAGGGGGCGATCCTGCGGAACTGGCAGGATCAGCCATTCATGGACTCGTACGACCCGCGCGGCGACCTGGCACCCCGAGATGTCGTTGCCCGGGCCGTGCACAGCGAGCTGAAGAAGAGCGGCCAACCGCACGTGTGGCTCGATGCGACGGGTATTCCGGCGGGTCAGCTGGAAGATAGGTTTCCGACTATACTCGATGGGTGTCGCAGCTCCGGCATCGATGCCCGAAGCCAGCCCATACCGGTCGTTCCAGCGGCCCATTATGTCTGCGGCGGCATATGGACGGACGGCGACGGCCGCACCACGCTACCCGGCCTATTCGCCGCCGGCGAATGCGCATGTACCGGCGTGCATGGGGCAAACCGTCTTGCCTCGAACTCTTTGCTCGAGGCGGTGGTCTTTGCCGAGCGTGCCGCCTCCCGCATGGTGCGAGAACTGCCGTTTGTTGAGCCGCGGGATTGTGTAGACGCCGAGCCGCCCGACGACCTGTCCGGTTTCCCGGCGGATCAGGCCGCCCGGCTTAGTCAACAGCTGAAGCAAATCATGTGGGACGATTTGGGCATAGTCCGCAGCGGGTCTGAAATGGAAGAAGGTTTCGATCGACTGGAGGGGCTGCGACGCGAGTGGTTGCAGCACAAGGCGAACGGTCCGGTAAGCGGCCATGGTGAGCGATGGGTGGAGGCGGTCGAGCTTTTGAACATGTTGGAAGTGGCTAGGTTGGTGGTGCGTTGTGCGCTGTGGCGGCGTGAGAGTCGCGGGCTTCACTATGTGACGGACTTCCCGTATAAAGACAATGAGTCATTCCTGCAGGACAGTGTGGTGATACCCAGGGACTGAGCAGCAACGCGGCATCGCGTTGGCGTCCTGCCAAAGAAGAGAACATCCTGTGAAGCTTGCTTTGCTGTCGGTCGGAACTCCCAAGATGCGTGGTTTGGCGGGCGCTATCCGCGAATACGAATCACGTATCGCGCATTACTACAAGTTCGTATCTCGCGAGATCCGTTCACAGCGTATTACAGCGACCGCGGATCCTAAAGCCATCGTCGAACGAGAATCCAGCGATTTGTTGGCGAAGCTTCCGGATGGATTCGATCTGGTCGTTGTAGATGAACGTGGCGAGCGCTGGTCATCAGAGGCCCTCGCTGCCTACCTGGCCGATCTCTCAATGCTGGGCAGGCCCGGAGCGGTCTTCGTTATAGGTGGACCGCTCGGATTGAGTGAATCGCTGCGCGCGCGGGCGAGTCACGTGCTGTCGTTGTCCAGCTTCACCCTGCCGCACGAATTAGCGCGCCTGGTTTTGGTCGAGCAGATCTATCGGGCCGGTACAATCCAGCGCGGCGAACCCTACCACAAGCGCGGATGAGCGGGTCGTCAGACGCACCTGAATGGTACAGGGACTGGTTCGGAGAAGAATACCTCGCCCTGTATCCGCACCGCGATGCCGAGGAAGCGCGAGCCGCGGTCGAACTTCTGCTCGAAGCGCTGGGTCGGCCCGGCGGTTGGATTCTCGATCTTGCTTGCGGGGCCGGACGCCATATGGATGAACTCGCCAAGCGCGGGCTCGGTGTAGTTGGGCTCGATCTTTCGCGGACGTTGCTTCGAGAGGCACGCTCGCGTAACCAACATCATCTGTTGGTGCAGGGCGACATGCGTCATCTGCCGTTCAAGGATGGTAGTTTCCATGTCGTGGCGAACTTCTTCACGTCATTTGGCTACTTTGCCGGACCCGAAGAGGACAGAGCCGTGTTGGAGGAGATCCGGCGCGTCCTTCGACCGGGTGGCGGTTTCATGCTCGACTTCTTGAATGCCCAGCGCGTTCGGGCTTCACTCGTCCCGCGTGATGAGAGGCGCGTGAATGATCGGCGGGTTGTCCAAGAACGGCGTCTCGAGGAAGAAGGCAGCGTAGTGGTTAAGCAGATAAGTATTTTTGACCCCGCGACAGACGAGCCACCGCGGACCTACTTCGAGCGGGTTCGCCTGTATGCGCCGGTTGAACTGGAAGCTATGCTGCGCGCCGCCGGGTTGGAAGCTCAGACGACGTTTGGGGACTATGGCGGGGCAGGGGCATGCGCTGACTGTCCTCGCTACATCTTAGCTGGTCGGGCAGTATGAACCTGAAGATCGAACGCATCAAGCTGGAGGGACCGGAGCTATCGCAAGCTTACATTGAGAATTACCCGGCGGTCGGCTCGTATTACCTCGCTGGGCCACCTAGCTCAATCGAAAGCTATCGACAACTGGCGGAGACGATTCGCTCAACGACGCCTGCGACTCGCTGGACCCAGCTACCGATGGCGGTCGGTCCAACCGACCCACGCGTCAAGGCGCGCCTGGAGCAACTCGTCGAGGGAAGGGGACTTTTCGTCGCTACCGGGCAGCAGGCAGGCCTGTTTCTCGGCCCGCTGTACACGATCTACAAGGCGCTGACAGCCGCGCGCTTAGCGGACCAGTTAGAGCGACGACTCGGGATCCCCGTCATGCCCTTGTTCTCGATCGCGTCGGAAGATCACGATTGGGCCGAGGTCGATCACACCTACATCATCGACACTGAAAACCGCTTGGTCCGCCTGCAGCTCAAGTCGCCGCTGAGGGACGGCCCGCAGGCACCCACGCCGTCGGTCGAACACATCCGCCTGGGACCCGACATCGAAGATGCATTAGGCGTATTGGTCCAAGCCACTCCCAATTCAGAGTTTAAGGTCGATATTCTCGACCCACTTCGAGCCGCCTACCGCCCCGGCCGTGGTCTGGCCGAGGCGTTTCGCGCCGCGCTAGGTCACCTGCTGCGTCGTTACTGCTTTCTCCTGGTCCCGACCGCCCATCCCCATGTGAAGCGCGAGACGCGCGGGATCATGTGGCAGGAATGGGAAAGACGTCAGGAGAGCGAAGCCCGACTGAAGCGACGAGCGAACGAACTTGTGGCGGCCGGGTTCAGACCTCAAGTATCGATCGCTTCGGGAGCGACGAACTTGTTCGTCGAAGGCGAACTCGGTCGCGATCGCCTGCTGTATGATGACGGTGGGGTTCGATCGCGGCGAAGTGGTGAAACGGCGAGCGAAGCGGAGTTGCGACGCTGGCTCGATGATACTCCAGAACGTGTGAGCCCCGGGGCTCTACTGCGGCCTGTGACGGAGGCGGCGGCGTTTCCGGTCATCGCTTATGTGGGCGGTCCGGGTGAAATCGCTTATCTGGCACAGAGTCAGGTGCTGTTCGACCTCCACGACATCCCGGCACCGGTGGTTGTTCCGCGAAGCGCATTCCGGCTAGTCGAAGCGAAGGTCGCGCGCGTCTTGAGCAAGTACAACCTGGAGGCGGCCTGGTTTTCGGGTGATTCGCGTGGCGCGATCAACCGCTTGCTCGACGAACAGGCGCCAAGCGAGGTGCAGAACGCGCTGGCGCAACTACGACGCTCGGTGGCGGATCGTCTGAAAGACCTCGAGGCAGCAGCACTTGAATTCGATCCGGGTTCAAAAAGCGCTTTGGGAAGTGGTGCCAGCGCGGTCTTCGATGGAATATCGATGCTCGAGACGAAGCTGCAGGCGCGGGTGCGCGAGAAGAACCAGGTGATGCAGCAGCAGCTGGAGAAGGCTGCATTGAACTTGTACCCGGAAGGTCGGCCTCAAGAGCGGGTGTTGAACGCGTATCCTTTTCTGGTGCGCTACGGTGAAAAGCTTGTAGATGAGTTGTATGATGCCACCGTGACACCGTTGGCAGACGGAGACGACCCCCGGGTCTGACGAAACCGTCGGCTCGCTATCTTGCTTGTTTAGGTTGAGCGGCCTACGTTTCCAGCCCTGGTGCGTCTATAGAGGTGTAAGGGAATGGTCTGGGTACTTGGAGTCGTAGTGCTGCTTTTGATGATGATCCCGCTGACCGCCATCGTTCTCGATTCGGAAGTGGGCCGGGCGTTGGCGCGCCGCTTGGGCGCTGGCGAATCCGACGTCCAGGGAGAGGCACGCCTCCGGCGTCTGGAAGAGGAAGTCCGCTACCTATCAGAGAGCGTTCAGTCGCTGCAGGACGAGACCGGCTTCATCCGCAAGTTGCTCGAAAAGCCGAAATCGCCGGAGTCTCTCCCTCCCGGTGAAAGCCAATAGCTCTGCGCCGATAAAGCCTCAACCCCGCCCCGCCCTCGCTGTCGGAGCGGGGATTTTTTTGAGTCGGCTGGCTGGATTTGGCCGCGACATCGCCATCGCCGGCTTCTTTGGCACCGGCTTGGCCGCTGACGCCTACGCCGCCGCCCTCAGGATCCCCAACATCATTCGCAACCTATTGGGCGAAGGTACCCTTTCCGCCTCGTTCATACCTGTGTACAGCGGCCTTCTGGAACGTGACGCAGCGGCGGACGCGCGCCGACTCGCCGGCAACGTTCTCGGCCTGTTGTCCGTACTGGCCCTCGGCCTCAGCGGGCTCGGCATCCTATTGGCTCCCTGGCTCACGCGTATTCTCGTGCCCGGCTGGCCGCAAGCATCGGTTGCCCTGACCACGACACTCGTTCGCATCCTGTTTCCCATGGCCGGGTTCATGATTCTGGCCGCATGGTGCCTTGGGATTCTCAACAGCCACCGCCGCTTCTTCTTACCGTTCGCTGCTCCGGCTGTTTGGAACCTGTCGCAGATCGCCGGCTTACTGCTCGCCTGGCGGGCCGGTTGGGAACCCCTGATCGTGGCACTCGCCTGGGCGACGATGGTCGGCGGAGCGCTGCAGTTTATCATCCAGTTGCCCAGTGCCGTTCGGCGTGTGGGGCGCCTGCGGCTGTCGCTTCAGACGGCATGGGGGCCGGCTCGGCGTGTGATCGTCAACTTCGGACCCGTGGTGCTGGGGGCCGGGGTCGCACAGATCTCCAGCTTACTAGACGTATTCCTCGCCAGCTTCCTGATCCCCGGCGCGGTGGCTACACTCTACTACAGCCAACGGCTGTACTTCCTACCGCTCAGCTTGTTTGGGATAGCCGTGGCGGCATCCGCACTGCCCGAGCTATCAAGGGACGCGGTGCAGGAAGCGCACGATGCGCTGCGGCGACGCCTGCGACGCGGTTTCCGCAACGTCGCCTTCACGGTCCTTCCGTCGGCGGTGGTGTTTATTCTATTTGGCGACTGGATCGTGGCCACGTTGCTGCAACGCGGCGACTTCAGAGCGAGCGACACGGGACTGGTACATGCCACGCTGGCGGCCTACGCCATCGGCCTACTGGCTGCCTCTTCTGTGAAACTGTTCGCCTCCGGGTTTCACGCGATGCTCGATACGCGGACCCCGGTTCGCTATGCGGTGGTCGCGCTGATCATTGGGGCGGGGGTCGGTGCGTTGCTGATGTGGCCGTTTTACGTGCCCGGCCTTGCCGTGGGTGCGGCGGTCGGCTCGTGGTCGTACCTGCTGATGCTCTGGACCGGTCTCGGTAAACGCTTGGGTGGCCTGTTCGACTGGACGGACATGATCTACTTGCTGAAAACGGGAGTTGCCTGCTCCGGAGCGGCCGCGGCAGCCCTGGGTTTGGAGATGCTGGGACCGGAAATGGGAATCGCGGCTCCGTTTTTCGCGCGGCTCTGGACCACAGCCGGAACGCTCGCCTTATTCGGGGTAGTATACCTCGCAGTTGGCTGGGTTGTCGGGACACTTCCACCCGGCGGTCTGAAGTTCTGGCAAAGCAGTATCCGCTGATCCGATGTCTGCTTCATCCAAGATCGAAGAGAAGCTACAGGCTCTGCCGGCCGCGGCAGGCGTCTACATTCTGATGAATGCCAAAGGCAAACCGATCTACGTGGGAAAGGCCAAATCCCTGCGCGATCGGGTACGCTCCTACTTTCGTGACGCGACGTACGCCGGCCACAAACCGTTGGAGATGGTGCGGAAACTCGCGGATTTCGAGACCATCGTCACGGGCTCCGAAGCGGAGGCGTTGATTCTCGAGTCGAACCTGATCAAGGAGTACACACCCCGCTACAATATTCGTCTCCGCGATGACAAGACGTATCCCTACATCAAGGTGACGGTGTCAGAGCCATTGCCGCGCGTGTTTGTGACACGGCGGCTGACGAAAGACGGTTCTCGCTACTTCGGACCTTACGCAGACGTCGGGCATATGCGCCGTGCCCTGCGAACGATCAAGAAACTCTACACGATCCGCTCGTGTCACTATGACCTTCCGCAGCAAGCCCCGCCGCGCCCTTGTCTGGACTACTATATCGGCCGCTGCAAGGCGCCGTGCGTAGGTTATCAGACCCAGGATGAATACCGCGAGATGATCGATGAAGTGCTTCTGGTGTTACAGGGCCATACGGGAAAGCTCGCTCAGAAGATCGCCGAACGGATGGCGCAAGCTGCAGAATCCTGGGAATTCGAACGAGCGGCGGAGTTTCGCGATGTACTGAGGGGCTTAGAGGAACTGGAGCGGCGCCAGCTGGCCATCGACCCGCGCGGCGGTGACGTCGATGCGGTCGGTCTGGCGCGCGACGCTGACACCGCCTGCGGGGTCATCTTCAAGATCAGAGAGGGCAAGCTACTGGGCCGGGAGGCTCACTTTCTGGGTAACGTGCAGGGCGAGCCGGAGGGCGACGTGCTTTCGGCATTCATCGTGCGCTACTACCTGGCCCAGCAAGAGCTTGGCAGAGAGCTACTGATTCCCGGTGAGTTTAGCGACCGCGCCTTGGTGGAGAGCCATCTGTGCGAGCGGACGGGCCGGACTCACAAGGTTCGAGTGCCGCGGCGCGGAATCAAGCGGGACCTGGTGCTGCGAGCTGAACAGAACGCCCGGCACCTGCTGGAGGAGCACCGCATGTTGGAAGGTCAAGCGGGGAAGCGGGCGCCGCCGGCACTCTATGCACTGCGCTCGCAGTTGAACCTGGAACGGGTGCCACGTTCCATCATTGGATTCGATATTTCGAATATTCAAGGCACGGACCCGGTTGGGGCGGCGGTCTGGTTCGAGAACGGGCGACCATTGAAAGGCGAATACCGGCGTTTCAAGATCGAGTCGGTGCAAGGAGTCGACGACTACGCTGCGATGCAAGAGGTCGTGAGCCGTTACTTTACCCGGCGCCTGGAAGAGGAGCGAGAGCTTCCCCATCTGGTGCTGGTCGACGGTGGGAAGGGGCAGCTGAGTGCTGCGGCACAGGCGCTCGAACGCGCCGGTGTCCCTGATCTACCTCTGGTTTCACTGGCCAAGCGCGAAGAGGCGGTCTTCACGCTCGATCGTACTGAACCACTCCGTCTCGAGCGCCGGGAGCCCGGTTTGAGATTGTTGCAACAGGTTCGTGACGAAGCCCACCGCTTCGGGGTGGAATATCACCGGCTGCGCCGGGGACGCCGGACGCTGCGCTCTGAGCTCCTCGACATCCCCGGCATAGGACCGGCCCGCTTGAACGCGCTCATACAACAGTTCGGCAGCGTCAGGGCGATCAAGGCGGCAAAGGCCGAACAGATAGCTGCGGTTCGCGGGATCGGCGCCGGGCTTGCTGCCGAGATCCTCCGCAAGCTGAACGCGGGCTCTGCGGACGAGTGAAAGGTGCTTGTTCGCTATCCGGCCGCCGTCTATTTTGAGCCGCATCCTAATCCAGCGGGCCGTTTATACGAATGACCACTAAGACGCGATTCGCGCCCAGCCCTACCGGCGAACTCCATCTCGGTAATGCGCGCATCGCTGTGCTCAATTGGCTGTACGCCCGGCATAGCGGGGGCCATTTCATTCTGCGAATCGAGGACACCGATGTGGACCGGAATCTTCCGGGCTCCGAGGCCGAGATCATGGCGGCCCTACAGGCTCTCGGGTTGGACTGGAACGAGGGGCCGGACATCGGTGGCCCGGCTGGGCCCTACCGCCAAAGCGAGCGAGCTGCGATTTACAGCGAATACGCTCTGCGCCTGATCGAAACGGGCGCGGCATTTCGCTGCTATTGCACGCCGGCAGAACTGGAAGCGAAGAAGAACGCTGCCCAGGCACGTGGTGAACAACCGCGATACGACGGCACCTGCTACAACCTGCAACCCGATAGTGAGCGACAGCTGCAAGCCGCGGGCAAGACGCCGGCGATCCGCTTCCGGGTACCTAATGAAGAGATCTCGGTAAGCGACGCAATCCGCGGTGAAGTAACGTTTGCGGCAGGCGAGTTCGGCGATTTCGTTATCATCAAATCGGATGGCAACCCCACCTACAACTTCGCCGTGGTCGTCGATGACTGCGCCATGCAGGTCAGCCACGTCATTCGAGGCGTCGGTCATCTAGCGAATACCCCGCGGCAGGTAATGATCTATGGCGCCCTGGGGCAGATGCCTCCGGTCTTCGTCCACGTGCCTCACGTCCTCGGGCCGGATGGCTCACCCTTGTCCAAGCGTCACGGCGCTAGAAGTCTGCAGCAGTATCTGGATGAGGGCTATCATGCTGACGCGCTGGTAAATTATTTGTCGCTGCTATCCTGGTCGAGCCCCAGCGGCGATGAAATCCTTCCGCGTAATCGTCTGGTCGAGGAGATGGATCTCGGACGCCTCGGCGCCAGCGATGTGAGGCTCGACCCCGATAAACTCGACTGGCTGTCCGGCGAGTACATCCGCCGGATGAGCGCCGACGATCTCACCGCCAAGCTCGTCGAGCAGCTCGGAGCGCAGCTCGAGAGTCGTGCGCCGGATCAGCGTCGGCGGATCGCTGCTGCCATACAGCAACGGATCACGACCTTTGCCGGCGCGGCAGCGTTTCTGCCGCAATTCTATCCACCCGATCCGATGGAGTGGACCCCGGAAGCAGTGGCGGCACTGAACGGCGACAAGGTATTGCAACTGCTCGAAGCACTGTTCGCGATGCTCAAAGGTGTCGAAGACTGGGAGGGCGAGACGGTTGTCACCGCCGTCCGCATGGCCGGCAGGCAGGTGGGCCTGAAGGGACGCCACCTCTTCATGCCGATTCGTGCGGCGATTACGGGAGCGACACAGGGACCGGAGTTAGTTGACGTTTTCGAGGTCCAGGGCAAAGCGACGCTGTTGCGAGTGCTGGAGCAAGCCATCGCGAAGGCCGGGGACCAGGGCGCGCAATGAAGCTCGAGTTCGGGCTGATTTGCTCACGTTGTCAACGAACGCGAGCACCAGAGGGCTTGCCCGGAGTCTGTGAGCATTGCGCCGCCCCATTACTTGCCACCTACGGACTCGAGGCTATTGCTCGGAAGTTCAGGCGCGAAGCTTTGTCCGTTCGCCCCTGGACGATGTGGCGTTATCGGGAGGTCATGCCGTTGGCGCAAGCTGAGCAACCCGTCAGCCTCGGGGAGGGCGGCACGCCGCTCATACCCATTGCTCAACTGGCGCGGAAAACCGGCGTTCGTGAACTGTGGATCAAAGAGGAGGGACTTAATCCGACAGCCTCATTCAAGGCGCGTGGAATGTCGGCCGCGGTAACACGCGCCGTTGCCGGCGGAGCCTGCGGGTTCGTGGCGCCGTCGGCGGGGAATGCTGCCGGCGCACTTGCGGCCTACGGTGCCCGAGCGGGCGTTCCAGTGCGTGTGTACATGCCGAAAGACACGCCCGCAGCCATAATCGCCGAGTGTCGAGCGTTTGGCGCGCAGGTCGTACTGATCGACGGCGTGATCACAGATTGCGGTGTGAAAGCACGGGCGTTTGCAAACGACAGCGGTTTCTTTGATGTATCCACGTTGCGGGAACCGTATCGCGTTGAGGGAAAGAAGACGATGGGTTATGAGATCTGTGAGCAGCTGAGCTGGGATCTTCCCGACGCCATCATCTACCCGACTGGCGGCGGCACGGGGATCATTGGCATGTGGAAGGCGTTCGCAGAACTCGAGGCGCTGGGTTGGATCGATGCTGTCGCTCGACCGCGCATGTACGTGGTGCAGGCAGCCGGTTGCGCGCCCATCGTGGAAGCCTGGCGCAAGGGTGCGGAATCCGCCCAGACCTGGCCGCAGCCTGAGACAATAGCATCCGGCCTGCGGGTGCCCGCTGCTCTCGGAGATTTCTTGATCTTGCGTGCCGTTCGCGAAAGTGGGGGAGCGGCCGTGGCCATCAGCGACTCGGAGTTGCTACGGGCAGCGTCCGAGTTGCTGCAGCATGGCATCGCGGCCTGTCCAGAAGGTGGAGCGACCTTGGCCGGGCTTTATCGGTTGCGGTCAACCGGACACATCACAGCGGATGACCGCGTTGTTTGTTTCAATACCGGAGCGTGGCTCAAGTACCTTGACTAGGCCAGCCAGTCGTAAACTGATCGGCTTCGCGGTTCTGAGCGTCTTGTTAGGCTCGCACGGCTCCATTGCCCTCGCGCAATTGCCGAGCGTCGCCCAGGCGTCGCTCTCGCACGTTCCGTACTGGTGGCGCGTCAGACACGACGACGGGGTGGATGCTGTTCCAATCGTCTGGATCAACGATGTTGACGGCGGAGGCAGTGCAGGCTGCTGTGCCGTCGGTGCCGCCGGTCGGCTTCGATCCGAAACGGCGACGGTCTGGTTCGGACTTGCCTTCGGCTCGAGTCCAGACGCCGGAGCCCCGGCAGCCATCGAGGCAGCAGTCGAGATTAATGGCGGCACAATCGCCTTTCGGAGCTTGCACGGGCGGAGCGGCTTCGCGGGGCGCTACCCTGTATGGCAACGCAACGCGCCCGGGCACGATCAACTGGAGCAGATCAGCCTCGGGCTATCGGCGCTTTGGCTGGACGACGAGCGCTACCTGGAAACGGTGCCATTGTTCGATTGTCCCGCGGACGCCCCATCGGCGCCATGTGCGGAGGTGGAAACGCCGTATCCATGGAGCGAGGGCAGCGACCAGGCGATTGCGGCGGAGGCGCTCTGGGGCGGCGGAGACTGGTTGCAGCCCCGGATCAGCACCAACCTGGTCGTCGGCTTGGAGGTCGTCGGTGGCGAGCGCAACTACTTTCGTTGGGAGACCGATTTGCACGTTACCGACAGCCTCGGGGTCAGTCAGCTGGATACGCGGCTGAGCGCCGGTTGGGCCTCCGGCAATGCGCCGCTTCAGCGGCGCTTCCTGTTGGAGGGCGCCGATCCAGTAAGTCGCTGGCTCAACCCCTATCTCGATGGACGAGGCGCTTTGCTTGGCGATCTTCCTTATTACATGCCGGACGGACCACGGCTACGCAGCTACACGGCGACGCGTCCGTTGGTCAAGCGTTATATCGCCGCGAGCGCGGAGCTGAGCCGTTGGTGGGAGACAAGGCTGGGCTTCGCTTACGCCGTGACGGGGTTCCTGGCTGCAGCTTGGACACCGGCCATCCCTGATCGCCTCGGCCCGGAAGCGTTGAACCCCGATGGAGCCGTGCTCTTCGACTGGAGAGAGCTACCGGCAGGCGAAGACGAAGCCCTGGGGAGATTCCGGGCGCGCAGCCTCGAGAAGTCGGAGATCTGGGCCGATGCCGGGCTGGCGGTGAGCGGCAGCTACGACCGGGTGCGCGTGACCGTATCCGTACCCGTTTGGGCCAGCGCAGCGGATTTCGCCAGTCAGCCGATAGGTGGTGGTGAGAAGAAGGCGTTCGCATTGCGCTGGACGCTCAGCATCGCCTTCATAGCCGCCAACTGAGCACGAGTCGATGGAAGCGCGCAAACGCTGCCTGATCTTCGACCCGTTCGCCGGAATCAGCGGTGATATGATTCTCGCTGGCCTGATCGATCTCGGACTGCAAGAGGCCTGGCTGCGAGAGTTTGTCGCTAAGTTGTCCGTGCAAGCTGAAGTATCCGTAAGCCGTGAAACCAGAGGATCGTTGAGCGCTTGTGCCGTCAGCGTCCGAGCCCCCGAAGCCGCCTCACCCCGGCATCTCAAAGATGTCCTCGCTGTAATCCAGGCAGCTGACCTCGCTGAAGATGTCCGCAAGCTTTCAACAACTGCTTTTACCCGATTGGCTGAAGTCGAGGGTCGGCTTCACGGCGTAGCGCCTGATGAGGTGCATTTTCACGAAGTCGGCGCCACAGACGCGATCATCGATATCGTCACGGCCATTGCCGGCGTCTCTCAACTCGGCGTGACCGAGTGTTTCACCCGGCCGGTGGCGCTGGGGCGCGGCTGGATCTCCGCCGCGCATGGGCGTTTGCCTCTGCCAGCCCCGGCAACCCTCCAACTCCTCGAGGGCGTGCCGGTTTTCGATTCAGCATTCGAAGGCGAGCTCACGACACCGACCGGTGCCGTCGTGCTGTCTGTTCTGAGTGGCGGGCGACGCGCGCCGTCCAGCTTCGTGCCCGTGCGTTCCGGTTTCGGCGCAGGAAGTCGCGACCCGCAAACGCACCCGAATTGCCTCCGCCTAGTGCTGGCGGACCTCGAACTGCCTGATGCAATGTGCATCGTCCAGGCTGATCTCGATGACATGTCCCCCGAATACCTGCCGGCTCTCACGGAGGCACTTCTGGCTTCCGGAGCCGCCGATGTCTGCACCTTCCCAATTCAAATGAAGAAGGGCAGGACGGGGGCGCGCATCGAGCTCTTGGTGCCGGAGAGCCGCCGACATGACGCCAGCCAGACGCTGCTTCGCGAAAGCACGACCCTGGGGCTGCGCTTCTGGCGCGTCGAGCGCGAGGTATTGCCTCGGGCGACGAAGACGATACAATGGCGCGGGCACTCGATACGGATCAAAAGCACACTGGCCCCGGGCGGGCACCTTAGGTACAAACCGGAGTATGATGACCTGATCCAGGCAGCCCGGGCCACCCGTGTGCCCGCGCTACAGGCGCGGGCCGAGATCGATCGCTTGCTGCAAGCGGAAGATTTTTGTTAGTTGTATTACCGGACCTGGCCCGGCGGTTTAACTAGGAATCAGGAGGGACTTCGATGACAATGGGTCGTTCGAGCGTTCTGCTGGGCACTGCGGCGGCGATACTTCTGGGGTTGCCGGGGGTAGCGTCCGCTCAGAAGTGCGTAGGTCAGAAGCCGAAAGGTGGTATGTGGGCGACAAGCGCCGAACTGTACTTGAAAAACGCCCGCTCGAATCCGCGGCCGGAGGAAAAGATGAGCCTGTACCAACAGGCGCTGGATGTCCTGGCCGAAGGGTTCGAGAAACAGCCGGAAAACCCGCGCAATTACGAGATGGCGGGGCAGGCGTATGTCGGGCTAAACGACTACGAGGGCGCGGACAGAGTATTTCAGAAGGCTGTGGAGATGTGGTCGTGCTATAGCGGTCTGGTCGATACTCTACGCTACAACGCTTGGGTCGGTGCCTTTAACCGCGGGATTCAGTATGCGGGTAGCGGTGATGAAGACCGCGCCATCGAGGCCTACTCACAGGCCTGGGTCATTTACAAGAAGCTGCCACAGCCACAGCTGCAGATCGGTGCGATCAACGCCAATCGGGCTTTGACCGCTGAGCCGGGCCCCGCGCGCGAGGAGGCACAGAGCCGGGCTCAAGAGGCTTTCCGTTCGGCGCTCACATCGATCGAGCAGGCCGGAGAGCGATTGACTGCCGAGCAGCGACAGGAGTACAGTCGCGCTGCCGCTTTCAACCTGGCCCAGATGCTGGCGTTCGATGAACGGTACCAGGATGCCGCCAAAGCCTATGATCGTTTTCTTGCCCTGGAGCCGGACAACGTCGATGCGACGACGAACGCAGCCGTTGTTCTTACCAGAGCTTCCACCCAGAGCGCCGCGAAAGCGGCCGATATGGAGGATGGGCCCGAGAAGGAAGCGATGCTGGCAGACGCCGCGGCATTGAAAGAGAGAGCCAAGGGCTACTACGCGAAGCTACTGGGCCGCGAAGATCTCAGCGCAGATGAGTTTCACAACTTGGGCATCGGTTTGCTGCAATTACAGATGAATGCGGACGCGGTGCGGGCGTTCAGCCGTGCGCTCGCGCTGACACCCTACAGCGAAAGATCTATGGCGCAGCTGGCCTTCGTGTTGTTCAGCGAGGGCAACTACGATTCGCTGACGGTTGTCGCTCAGAAGCTTGTTGACCGTTATCCCTTGAACAAGAACAACCTCGCCCTGCTCGCCAACGCTTATCGCGAAAAGGATAACTCCGAGAAAGCGCTGGAGATACTCGAGCGACGTGAAGCTCTCGCCATGGAATTGGTTGACCTCGAGCTGAAGATGGTCGAGGAGTCCTACGAGCTGAGTGGCAGCCTGTTGAACGTCAGCCTCGAGCCCGGCGCCACTGTGGATCTGGTTTTCGACTTCTATAGCGATACGGGCGAAAAGGTTTCCACTGCTGCGGTTAGTCTTACGGCACCGGAAGCGGGCATGGGAAGCTCATTTACCGTGCCTGCAACATCGGAACAACCGATATCCGGCTTCAGCTATCA
>JBFJOD010000034.1:0-23801 GCA_041617795.1 Gemmatimonadota bacterium
AGCGAGTCGAACCGGGAATCGCTGGCCGCCAAGCGGCTCTCCTCCAGCTGAAGAGTGGCCAGGCAAGAGTCGCTGGCCGCGCGCAGGTCGGACAATTGCTGGCGCAGTTGATCGAGGCGAACTTCCGGGGGCACTGGCCTCAGCAGGTCGATGACGATGATGGCTGCCAGCACGGTCATGGAGATCGCGAACATGACGAGCAAGGGCCGGGATGGTGATCGCATGGCATCTCGTGTTGCGGCTTTGTGTCGAGCGGTCCGGGCTGCACAATAGCGGCGGAGCACAACGATCGCGCAACCCCATGCGGGTGGCGCGCCGCGGCCGATCCCGGACATGAACGGTTAGAGATCCCTTGTCACCGGGACGTCCAAAGGTGCGGCGAAAAGAAGACCTGGAGAAATTGCGACGCGCCATCTTACGCTGCCGGCGCTGCCCGCGGCTTGTCGCCTGGCGCGAGCAAGTGGCACGAGAGAAGCGCGCGGCCTACGCCGACTGGCGCTACTGGGGGAAGCCGCTGCCGGGCTTCGGCGATCCGGCGGCCTGGCTGCTGATCGTCGGCCTGGCGCCGGCGGCGCACGGCGCGAACCGCACGGGCCGCATGTTCACGGGCGACCGCTCCGGTGATTTCCTCTACGCGGCCCTGCACCGCGCCGGACTGGCCAGCCAACCCGAGTCGACGGACCGGGCTGACGGTCTCGTGCTGGAAGGTGCGTTCATCACGGCCGCGGTTCGCTGTGCGCCGCCCGCAAACCGACCGAAACCGGTGGAACGGGACAACTGCCGCGAGTACCTGGAGCGCGAGTTGGATGGTCTTGCGGGAATCCGGATCATCCTCACACTGGGCGGGTACGCTTACGATCACGTCCTCCGCATCCTTAGGGATCGGGGGATCTCTATTCCCAGGCCGGTGCCGAAGTTCGCTCACGGCCGGGTCGTTGAGTTCGTGGAAGCGAATCTGGCAGTGGTCGCATCGTATCACCCAAGCCAGCAGAACACCTTTACGGGTAAACTGACATCCGAGATGCTCGATGCGGTGCTTGTGCGGGTTCGCGGGCTGGCAACGCCCTAGCACGAGTATTGCCAAAGCATAAAAGCAGGGCATAGTACATTTGGTGAACTGAATTGGAACCGGTAGGCTCGAGGGCCGCAATCGCGGCTTGTTTATGACCCTGAAGTCTACTTCCCAGGACAGAGATGAACGCTGGAGAAAACCGCTTGGAAACCCAGGCTCGTCGTTCTAGAGTGCCCCGCTGGTTACTGATCGGCGCTGGCGCGGTGGTGTTGGTGATCGTAGGCGGCATCGCAACTCTCAAGGTTCTGTTTCCGCCGGACAGACTGCGGGCGCTGGTTGTCCCGCGCATCGAGGAACGCGTCGGGCGCGACGTCCAGCTCAGCTCCGTCAAGCTGCAGGTTTTCCCGCGGATCGCGGTCAGGCTCGCTGACTTCAGCATCGCCAACCCGCCGGGCTTCTCGTCCGAGCCTGCAGTGCGTCTAGATGCCCTTGAGCTGCAGCTGCGCTTCCGGCCTTTGCTTCGCCGGCAACTCGAGTTCAAGGAAGTGCGGCTGGTGAAGCCTGATATCCGCTACGAGGTCCTGGCCGATGGGACGAGCAACTTCAAGGGGATGGGAAGCGCTGATAAGGCTGATGAGGGGCAGCCGGCAGGCAAAGAATCGGCTGGGCCTTCCGGTCTGGTGGTCAGCCAGCTGAGCCTGCTGAATGGCTCGGTGTTCTACCAGGATGCGCGAACGGACCGGGTGGCCCGCCTGACAGTGGACGCACAGGTATCGGCCGACCGGGTTCCGGAACGACCACAGGCGATGCAAAGCCAGGGAGAGATCAACCTGCGCTCGATCCGTGCCTTGATACCCAGCATGGGCGCGGACAGCCTGACGCTGCCCGATGTTCAGATCGACTACTCGCTGTTGATGGATTCGCCGGGCGATAGTCTCGCGGTGCCGAAGCTGGCGGTGATGCTGGGTGAGCTGCCGCTGGATGGTTCCGGGGCGGTGCGAGGGCTCAGCGGCGACCGAGCGATCGACTTCGGGCTCGCCTCTGGAGAGATTGACGTTGCGAAGTTTCTGGCGGCCTTGCCGCCGGGTCTGCGTCGCGAGGGGCTGGATGCGTCGGGCCGTGCCAGCCTGTCGATAACGGCTAAAGGCCGGCTGGCGGCGGGCAAGCCGGAGATCAAAGGTTCGATCCAGCTGCAGGATTTGGCGGCTGCTTACGGCGAATATGGTCAGCTGCTGACGAATGCGGCGGGAGAAGTAACGTTCGATACCGCATCGCTGCGGTTGCCTGATTTCCAGGGCGCCTTGTGGGGCCGTCCTTTCAGCCTTCAGCTGAAGGTTTCCAACTTCGCGGCGCCGACGCTGGATGGCCGCGCCAGGGGAAGCGTATCGCTGGCCAAACTCTCGGAGGTGAGAGGACAGGCGGCGCCGGCCACAGGCGACGCGGCCTTCGATCTCAGTTTTGCCGGACCGGCGCGAGAGCCGGCGCGGTTGCGGGTAACCGGTCCGTTGGAGTTGCAGAATATCACCTACAAGAGCCCTTCGCTCGGCGTCCCGGCGCAAATCAAGGCGACGACCGTTCGACTAACCGGAACCGGTGTGGTGGCAGAGCGCATGCCGGTTCAACTTGGCAAGAGCGACGTGGCGCTGTCGTTCAGCAGCCAGAACATGCTCCAGTATTTCCTCAGCGGTGACTCCACGGCGGCGCCACCGCCAATGGAATTCACGCTGACCTCGCGCTTCCTCGATCTCAGCGAGATCCTGACTGACACGATGGGTTATGGGAAGCTGCTCACCGCGCGGTTGGCGGGGAAGAAGTTGGACGGACGCGAGCCCGGTGAGATCGCGAAGGAGAAGTACAAAGTCCCGTCGCAGCCACGGGTTCGGGTGACCGGCCGTGTTCAGCTGGCCGAGCTGCTCAATCCACCGACGCGCGGGCAGAACATCAGCTTCAACGTCGAACTGGCAAATGGTGTGCTGGAAGTGAAGAACCTGGCCGGTCAGTTGTACGATGGTCAGCTGACCGGTGGCCTGAGTGTGGACCTGCGTCCGGCGCAGGCGCCGTACCCCTTACGCTATGACATTCATCTCAAAGGGGCTCAGGCGACGTCGTTTGTCACCCGCTGGACGCGGCTCGGCTCGGCGGTCAGCGGCAAGTTGGATTTCGACATTACGGGAAGCGCGCCGCTGGATGAGGGCTTGCTGCCGCTGGCCGATGCTCTGGCGGCGACCGGCCGCTCTACGATCAACGAGGGACAGTTCCAGGATTTCGGGCCGGTCCGGGCGCTGGCGAACAAGCTCAAGACGGAGGGTCCGACGCTAAGCGACATCAAGCAGTTAGGCGGCAACTACCGGATCGAGAACGGGATGTTCATCCTCGACGACTGGACATACAGCGGCCAGAATCTGCAGACCGCGATCAGCGGTTCGGCCGGACTTAACGGCAGCCTGAATCTCAAGTTGGCGATGAAGGTGCCGCCGTCGATGCTCCAGAAGGCAGGGCTGCTGGAGGGTGGAGGCGTCCTGGCCGATCTCACCCGGCAACTGGGCGGGCAGAACGAGACTTTGAACTTGGCCGTGGGTGTGCGAGGGACGATGGCCAATCCGGAGATGCAGGTGGATAGCGAGGGCCTGAAGAAGGAGCTGGAGAGCCGCCTCCAGGGTAAGGGTCAAGATTTGCTGAAGCGGCTGATCAAACCGCCAAAATAGCCACGCTTGCCGGTCGCGTGGCGGCGGGTATCTTGTGCCCTTAATTCAAGACCCCAACCAGATGACTGGAGATGCGGTAATGGCCAGCAACCTCGATGTGAAGGCGCTGTTCAACGCGATCGACGCGCAAGATGCCGACGCGTTCGTGAGCTTCCTGACTGAAGACGCGATCTTCCGTTTCGGCAGTCAGGATGCCGTGAACGGGAAAGCGGCGATTCGCGAATACGTCGCCCAGTTCTTCGGAATGATCGAGGCGTTGAGCCATCGGATCAACGTGACTTGGGAGAAGAAAGACGGAGTGATGTGCGAAGGTGAAGTCACCTATACTAAGCTGGATGGAAGCAAGGTGACTTTACCGTTCGCAGACGCCTTCCACATGAAGGGTGACAAGGTCAAAAACTACCTGGTGTATATCGACCCGGCTCCCCTTTTCAGCTAGAAGTTTTTGTCGCCGCTGGCGCCCGGCGCGCCCGCGTTTCCGCCGGGCGCTGCGGCGCCGCCTGCGCCACCGGTTCCAGCGGTCAGCGTGCTGGCGATGTCGACCTGCATGCTCGAGGTACCGGACGCGTAGGCGGCGTAGGAGATACCACCACCACCACCACCGCCGGCTCCACCTGCACCACCGGCGCCCCCTGAACCGCCGGGTGCCCCATCACCTGCCCGGCCACCTTGCGAGGTCGTCTCGCCGGTGCAGGGCGCGATGGGCACGGCACAGCCGCCCGTGCCCCCGGCTCCACCGGCACCACCCGGGCCGCCCGCGCCACCGACGCCTCCGTTAGCGGCGGTGAGGTTGCTAGCGACGATTTCTACGTTCGAGTTGTGGGCAAACAACGCGAAGGAGCCGCCGCCCCCGCTGCCACCCGTGCCGGGCCCGCCGCCCTCTCCACCACCACCGCCACCCCCACCACCGCCGCCGCGTGCCGACACCTCCGGTGGCGGACACAGCGGACCGACGCCGCCGCCACCACCACCACCACCACCGCTGCCGGGATCTCCGACTGTACCAACAAGACCATCGCTGCCCTTCCAATAGCCGCTGACCACGCTGCCCACTGCGTCACCACCGGCTCCAGCCAGACCCGCGGCACCGGGACCGCCGCCGGTTCCCGCCATTCCGTCCGACAACGGATCGTGCAGGTTACAGGCGACCGTCGCATCAGGACCTCCGGGACCGCCCGCTCCGCCGGCGAGCCCGAAGCCGGGCAGACCCGGCTGTCCGTCGGTCAGCGGTGGGGCCTGTGTGGGATCGCCGCCGTTGCCGCCGAGACCGCCGTCATTACCGCCGGAACCTGCACCACCGGGACCACCGCCGATCGGCCCACCGTTGGGCGCGACGGCGTCGAGGCCCGGACCTCCCGGGGCGCCCACCCCTCCAGTGCTGCCGGCGATGCCCGCTCCGCCGGCGCCGGCCTGAACCTCGAGGTTGCGCAGCACCACTGGGTTGGAGTCGACGAGGTAGATCCCGGTCGAATTGCCGCCGACCGCTGGGTTGTCCGCCGACTCGATGGTCAGCCTGTCGACGATCGTTTGGCTGGTGATCGAAGTGCCGACCATCGCTATCGTATCGCCGTCGATGGTCGCCACGTTGGCGGCGGAGCGTGCCCAGTCGGCGCTGGCGTCGTAGCCGCCGTAGATGCTGATTCCGTCCGCCAACTGCAGCGGCCCGGTCTGAGTGTATGTCCCGGTTGAGACATAGACCTCGGTCTTCGCTGCATCAGCGACCGCCGCGGCGATGGCTGCGGCGAGCGTCGCCTTGGGCTCGTCGAGCGTGCCAGGGTTCGCGTCGGAACCTGTCATCGCCACGAACACCGCCTTGGCGATATCGCCATCGATGCCGTCGCCGTTGGTGTCGAGGAAGGCGTCATCCGGCGGGTCGGGATTGTTGTTCGGGATAACGACGATCTTGCCGGAGCCGGTGACGCCGCTTGTCGTGGCGCGGATCTCCGTGACACCCGCCACCACGCCCGCTGCCAGACCGTTGGCGGTGACCGTGGCGACGCTGGCGTCGGCGGCACTCCAGGTGAAGGTAACGCCTGATATCAAATCGTTGTTTGCGTCCAGCGCGATCGCGCTGTATTGGGCCGCACCGCCCGCCTGAACCTGGGCGGAATCGGGTGTGACCACGACGCTGACCACCGTGGGCGGACCGCAGCAATCGTCGGTGCCACACGCGATGACGGCGATTGTGATCGCCGTCGTAAACAACGCTGTAACTAAGGCGAGCCGGCGGACCATGATCGACCTCCTTGGGCTGGCAGGAGTCGACGCACGTCGCGCTCCCAATCGGGCACGGCATGCTGTGGGAGTTGGGGCGATGGATAGAATCTCGGCCCGCCGGGCCCTGGGATCAAGGATTTCCGGTCAGCTGCGTTACGGCACGCAGTGAGAAAGATCTTAGGCTACGGCAGTCCAGTGATTTCTGTAACAGGAACGATGTGGTGTCGCGGCGCCGCAAGGACTTGGCTCTGCTCCGCGACACACATTAGATCGCTACTGCGCTGGCAGCGTGTGCTTGCGGCCCTGGTTCTGGGCGACCAGCCAGTCGTATAGCGGCTGGAAATACTCGACCATCGCCTGAGCGTCCAATTGCCGGCCCGTTGTCTCCTGGAGGACCTCGCGCCAGGGCCGGCTGGCGCCCGGCGACATCAAGTTGCGAAGAAAGTCGCCGACACCAGTGCTTCCCCAATAGTCGGTATCGTGGGGATCTTGCTGTAGGATGTTGCGGGCGATGTGGTCGTGCAGCTGGAACAGCAAAGCGTTGGACAAGGCATAGTCGTAGTATTGTGCGGCGTCGTTGTTGATGTGTGTCTTGGTCAACGCATCGGCGTACTCCTCGCCGCGAGGTGCGGGCGGAACGACACCCTGGTACTGGCGCACCAACTCCCACCACCGCGCGTTCCAGCGCTCGGGTGGCAGTTGCTCGGCGTACAGCTCATGCTCGAACCGAGTCATCACGCCGGCGGACCAGGGGATGAAGACCACGTAATTCAAGGCTTCCTGAAGCAGCTGGGCGATCTGATCGACCTCGGCGTCCGCAGGTACGAGGCCGCGGTTCACCAGGAAGCGTCGCTGCAGAGAGGCGAGCCCGATGAGGCTTCCGATACCCTCATGGTAGGCGCGGTTGGCGCCGCCGCGCAGCACGAGCGGCACCTCGGGGCGTGAGTAACTGACGTAGTAGTAGATGTGTCCCAGCTCATGCAGCGTCGTCTCCCACCAATCCCGGTTCGGCTCGACGCTCATCAGCGAGCGCATGTCCTTGTCGAGGTCGAGATGCCAGGCGGAAGCGTGAGTGTTTTTCTTGTAAGTCGCATCAGGAGGGAGAGGATAGAGCGAAGACAGCTCCCAGAAGCTTGGCGGTAGCGCCGCGAAACCCAGGCTCTTATAGAACTCCTCGCCCTGCTGCACCACCCACTCCGCCGATTTATTGCTGAGCTCGGGGTTCGGGTCGAGCCCCGCCACGCTCACCAGCGCGGTCCAGTCCTGGGCCCAGCGGTTGGGCAGCCAGTGTGCCGGAATCAGGTCGGGCACGGGCGCGGCGTAGCGATTGGCCAGCTCGTAGCGCGCCCACGTGTGAAGCTCGCGGTAGAGCGGACGCAACTCGCGAACCAGCTGTTCGTTCAGCGTCAGCATCTCGTCGGTGGTCATCTCGTATTCGGAGACCTGGTAGCTGAAGTAATCCTGATAACCGAGCGCCTGAACGGTTTCATTTCGCAGCCGGCGCAGTTCGGTCAGTCCGGGTTTCAGAGCGGGACCGACCTCCTTCGAGGCCTCCCAGACGGCGAGTCGTTCGGTCGGGTTGTTGCTGGTTCGCAAGAGATTGTCGATGGCGTTGGGCGCGATGGGCTTGCCGTCGAGGCGAAACTCGAAGCCGAACAAGGTTTCGACTTGCTGGGTCTCGGCGGCGATTCTAGCAGCGACAAGCTCGGGCACGGTTCCGGGCTGGTTGGCCGCGTTGTAGAGCATGGCTTCGAGCGGTCGGATTTGGCGCGGAGCCAAACGGTCCCGGTCCTCGAGGTAGCCGCGGATGCGTTCGATGTTGTCGACGCTGCCGACGAAGGCGGCCAGCGCCTCCTGGGCCCGGCGGGTGCGGGCGGCGTTGCTGGTGTCGCCTTCGATGATCCGGGTGTTCGACTCCCACTCGGCTTTGGAGGCCTCATAGTACAGCCCCTGCATCTGGCTTTCGTAGTCGGTCAGGTAGTGATCGACGTCCTTCTGAAAGTTGCCGCGACAGCCATAGCCGATGACCAGCATGATTAGTAAGGAAATGTAGCGGTTCATCCTGACCTCGAATCTTAGAGTGATCATCAATATTGATGGGGACTCGGACGGTCCGGCTGATGCCATAGGCACGAGGGATAGACTAAGGATAGTCCCGTCGTGGTTGGCCATGCCAGAGCGGCCTCGTGCAGTCTATATTGAAGAGTCGGGCGGCCGCGGTGGCCGCCCTTGCTGTCGAGGTGATACGTCAGCATGAAGCTCAGCACCCGTTTGCTGTTAACGTTGTTGCCGACCGTCGCCGTCGTGATGACGGTGTATGGAACCTGGGCCGTATGGCACCGTTACGCGTCGTTGACGTCGCAGACGCGCGCGGAAACGCAAGCGTATGGGGCGGCGCTGGGCGTAGCTGTCGAATATGCGTTTCGCTCGGGCCAGCTCGAGGCCGTTCAAGTCATCATCGACGAGATCAGCCGCGAGCCCACCGTGTATGGCGTTCTGGTCTACGATACGAGCGGGCGGCCGCTATACGTTTCGCAACCCTTGCTGACGGTTGACGCGGCCACCGCCGAGCTGCTGGCCGGGCCAAAGATCGGTGAGATAACCGGTGTTGAGCGGGAGATCGAAGGTCAGCGCGTTTACTCGGTACTGCGGCCGATCCGCGACTCCCGCGGCCAGGTTGCTGGGGTCGTTGAGGTAGCCCAACCGCTGAGCTTCCTCGAGGCGGAGACGGCGCATACCGGCCAGCGCTTTCTGCTCAACACGCTGACCTTGCTAGCCGTTTTGACCCTGCTCACGGTTTGGCTGGTCAACCGATCGGTGACGCGCCCGTTGGGACAGTTCGTGGCGGCGATCCGGGCGTTGGGTCAGGGAGATCTATCGCAGCGGCTCGAGAAAGACCCGGGTGGCGCGGAGCTTGCGGCGCTTACTGGCGAGTTCAACCGAATGGCATCGCAACTCGAGGCGGCGCGCGCTCAGGTGATACACGAGGCGGACGAGCGGGTAGCTCTGGAAAGGCGAATCCGCGAGACGGAGAAGATGGCGGCGGTGGGCAATCTGGCGGCGGGCGTCGCCCATGAGATCGCCGCGCCGCTGAACATCATAGCGGGTCGCGCCCAAATGTTGTTGAAGCAACAAGTGGCCGATGATGTTCTGGAACGTAACCTGAGCATCATCGTCGACCAGATTCGACGCATCACTACAATTGTCCGCAACTTGCTGGACTTCGCCAAGCGGCGGGAGCCGTCTCTGCAGCAAGTGGACTTGCGTGCGGTGCTGAACGAGGTGGCCGAGTTCTTGGAGTCCGAATTTAGCCATGCCGGCACACGGCTTGAATGCGAGCTGCCGGAGCCCGTGTGGATCCGGAGTGATCCTGACCTCTTGCACCAGGTGTTCGTGAATATCTTGATCAATGCACTCCAGGCGGTCGAGCAGAGTGACGGCGCTGGATCTGTGCAAGTTACAGTGCAGCAATCTGATGGCCGGGTGTTGGTCCAGGTGGCGGACAGCGGCCCGGGCATACCCGAGGACATTGCGCCGCGGATCTTCGAGCCGTTCTTCACGACCAAGCCGGCCGGCACCGGTTTGGGACTGGCGGTGGCCCGGAATATCACGGAGGAATTGGGTGGGAGCCTGACGGCTCGGAACGTGGCGAGTGGCGGAGCCGTGTTCGAAGTCCTGCTGCCTGCGTTAGAAACGGAGCCAGCCCATGCCTGAGCGTCTGCTGGTTGTCGAGGACGATCGGGAGCTGCGCAGCTTTCTGGTCGAGGTCCTCGAGAGTGCAGGCTATGAGGTGGTGCCGTGCGGGACCGCAGAGGCGGCTCTCAAAGCGCTCGATAACAACAGCGCCGATCTGGTCGTCAGCGATCTCGTCATGCCGGGGATGCGTGGCCAGGAACTGCTAGCTGAGCTCCGCAAACGCCGTCCGGAGCTGAACGTCATAATCATCACGGCATTCGGGTCGATCGATTCGGCGATCGAGCTGATGAAGGCCGGCGCCTACGACTACCTGGCCAAGCCGTTCAGCCCCGACGCGTTGCTTGTAGCGGTGGAGCGGGCGCTGAAAGAAAGTCACCTGCGCCGGGAGGTAGCGCGCCTGACTCGTGAGGCGCCGGTTGCACCCCGCGGTTTCGTCGGCGCCAGCCGGCCCATGCAGGAGTTGTTCGGAATCATCTACCGGGCTGCCGGATCGCGGCAGCCGGTGTTGATAACCGGCGAGAGCGGCACGGGGAAGGAGCTGGTTGCACAATCCATCCACGAGCTATCGGGACGGGCGTCGTTCGTCGCCGTCAACTGCGGGGCGTTGCCTGAGAACCTGCTGGAGTCAGAACTGTTCGGCCATGAAAAAGGCGCCTTCACCGGCGCCGACCGCGATAAACCGGGCCTGTTCGAGGCCGCCAACCGGGGGACGCTGTTCCTAGACGAGATCAGCGAGCTTCCCCTCGCCCTGCAGCCGAAGCTGTTACGCGCGCTGGAGGAAGGCGAAGTGCGTCGCGTCGGCTCGACTTCGGTGCGCAAACTGGATGTGCGGCTTGTCGCCGCCAGCAACCGCGAGCTGGAAGAGGAGGTGCAGACGGGGCGACTTCGAGAAGATCTTTACTGGCGGCTGAACGTGATTCACCTGCATGTGCCGCCGCTACGCGAGCGGCCTGCCGATGTGCCGCTGCTGGCGGAACACTTCCTCGATGCCGCCGCCCGGGAGCAGAGCCAGCCCTGTCCCAAACGGATAACCTCTGAAGCCATGGCGATTCTCACTGCGTACGCCTGGCCCGGCAACGTTCGCGAGCTGCGCAACGCGATCCAGCGAGCGGTGGCCCTGGCGACGACCGAGGAGTTGAGGCCCGAGGACCTGCCGGAGCGAATCGCCAGCGCCGGGCAAGCCGCTGCACTTGTTGCCCGCGCATCAGAGCGGCGGCTCACCATGCGCGAGCTGGAGCGCGCCTACATACTCGAAGTGTTGAGGCAGGTCGGGGGCAACAAGTCGCGGGCCGCTGAAATCCTCGATCTGGATCGTAAGACGCTCTACCGTAAGATCGAGGAGTACCGGGAAGAGCCACCTGCCGAACCGTAGCCAAAGGCTACGCCGGTGGGGAATTTTGGTGCACACGCGGCCTGCGCTGAGCGTCGCTGTCTACTGCCTCATTGGGTCAGCCATCCCCACGATGCCAAGCTGTATGCCGCATCTGACTGGAACCATAGTCTTGCGGCGGCCGGGTTCCCGGGTCTGGTCCAGAGCTTGCCCTTGAAACTCCCGAGAGATGGGGGAGAACCTCTTGAAAGCCAGCGAAAGGTCCAGTCCGCGGCTTCCCGAGCCTGCCACCTAGCTCCCCCGGCGGACCTGGACATTTCCAAACAGAGGCGGGCCCCGAACACGCCGCTTGACCCCGGTGGGATTCTCGGTTCGAGCGATCGGGGCCCGCTGCCACTCCTGAAACCGCTGTCTAGGCCAGCGATAGTGCGGCAGTCGCGGGCGCTGTGGAGGGTGTCGACATGACTAGGGCGTTTTTCCCCACCCAGGCGTGGGCCTGGCCGAGCCGCTTCCGCCGGGCTGAGGAAATCCGCCCCGCCGCCCCGCCGCCGGCCTCTGCATCTATGTCTATATATGACAATGAAATA
The DNA here is from genome assembly GCA_041617795.1 of Gemmatimonadota bacterium. Classification (GTDB taxonomy): domain Bacteria; phylum Gemmatimonadota; class Gemmatimonadetes; order Palauibacterales; family KS3-K002; genus JBFJOD01. The sequence continues at coordinate 11,548 of JBFJOD010000034.1, forward strand.
CAGGATCGTTCGTCGTGGCCCGGACGTTGCCATGGTCCGGGATTGGGCCGGGGCGGTCGCCGCGGCCGCAAAGGTATTGTGGGGCGACCGGGGACCAGGGGAGCCAAACGAGTCGGTCCCCGGCCATCGAGACGGACACGATCGAAGTGGAGGGAAGAGGAGTCAGAGGGCTCATGATTAGACGGATGATGAATCCTGGTGTCACGGCGTCGGCGCTGCTGCTGGCGGTCTTACTGGTCGGGGCCGGACAGGCAACGGCTCAGCAGAAACTGATGTTCGACAGTGAGGGGGGAGTCGCGTTTCCGACGAGTAAGTTGGCGAAGCTGACCGACGCCGGACCCAGTTTCGGAATCAAGGTGGGCTATCAGGTGCACCCACGAATCGCCTTCAACATCATGGGCGATGTCGATGTGCTTAACGGCGCCGAACTAACAGGTGTCAGGGCACCGGATATGCGGCTCTGGCACTATGGCGCCGGATTGGAGGCCGGTTTACTTCCGGCGAACGTAAAGCGGTGGTCGATCCGCACGAATCTTGGATTGGGCGCCACCACTTTCGATTCGGACGAGTTCGTGACCGGGCCGGGCAGTTCGGTTGGCGACTTCAGCCACACCTACTTCACGACAACCGGCGGCGTGAAGTTGGGCTATGCCGTCAACCGCAAGCTGACGACGTACGTCAGCGGCAAGGCCCATTGGATGGCCACGAATCGGGAGGATACAGAAGTGTTGGCAGCCTTGGATCCTTCCAAGGCAAAGACGTTTAACAACGCTTGGACCTTCCCGGTAACGGCCGGTTTCAATCTTAAAATCTGATGGTAGGGCCTCAGCTGATTCAGGGCCGACCGAGGAAGGAGATAGGGCGTGGCAGGAGCCACGCCCTATTCACATCGTAGCTTACAATTAGAAACCGCCGCCGCCCCCGCCGCCGAAGCCTCCGCCACCACCGCCGCCACCGCCGAACCCGGAGCCGGAGCTGGATGAGCGCGGGGCGGTGACCAGCGCGCTGCCGGTCGAAGTGGTCATACGGCTGAGCGAGTTCGAGAAATACGAAGAGCGGAACGGGCCGGAGTGATGGCTGACGTACCAATTAGGCGGTTCGCTGAGGATCGAATCGAAGGCTTGGGTCCATTTCTTCTCCAAGCCCAGCGCGGCCGCGACGGGAAGCAGCGTCTCGAAGTGTTCCAGCGTCACGTACTTCAAGCGGTGCCGGTCGACACGGTCGATATACTCCCGGAGCCCGAGGATGTGATTGAGGGTGCGGGCACCTTTGAGCGTACGTGCCGGCATGAACAGGCCGAAGCCGAGCACGAAGACGGGTGCGGCGATCAGCGCCGCCCAGGTCGCTACGGGATGACCGATGTCGGCTTTGCGGGCGAGTATTCCGAGCCCGACACACAGCGCCGCAACCACAATCGCGATGCCGACCCAGGCACCTTGAACCCGATCCGGCCGCGCCGTGAACAGCTTAGGCGGTTTGGTCAGGTGGCCGTAGATCTGCTTCTTGATCTTGGGGACGTTGCGGTAAAATTCCTGTTTCAGATCAGAGATCTTCACCGTAGCCGCCCCAGCGCCAGCCGGCTCTTCCAGCGCGCGTGAATGGAGGCCGCGAAGAACCTCGAGCTCGAAGTCCTTCAGATCTGTCACGCCCGCTGGGTCTCTGACTATGTGCAGGATGTGATCCTTGGGCCGCTTGCGGAAGCGGCTGGGCACCTCCTCGATCCGCAGATAGCCGCGGATCGCCAGGTCGATGATCGTCGCCGAGAGGTCGCGCGGGTCTACGGTGAAATCCATCAACGTGCCGATCTCCGCAGGGCTCATCTGCTCGGGCGGATCGTACTGCGGCATGATCGAGCGGCCGATCTCGGGATCGCGGCCTTTCTTTCGCCAGAGGTTCAACATGAAGCCGAAAGCGAAGAGCGGCACGGGAAGGAACAGGTAGTCCATGAACAGCCGGCGGATCTTGGTGGCGACGGGCGGCCGGGCAACGACGCCGGGATCCCAGCCGACCACGATCGTCAGGCCCTCACGCAGGTTCAGCCGGCTGGTCGTCTCGAACATGACGGTCGACCCCGTGATTTGCTGTTCGTAGTCTCTCCCGCGAGCGCCGCGCGGGCCGGTGTAAGCGACGGCACGGATCCCCGTCACCTCCTCCGGCAGCTGCACGATGGCCTGGACGCGCAATATGGGCATCTCCCACTCATCGCCGGTGACGTTCCAGTAGAGCTCGTCGTGGGCCCACTCCATCTGTTCGTCGCCGTCGAAGTAGCGCAGCCCGTTCTGCACCCGGTAGCGGTAGACGATGGTGCGGGTCGCATCCTGGGCGCCGGGCACCCAGGTCTTGATGTTGACCAGCGCGCCCTTGCGCTGAATGTCATACTGGAGAGTGTTGCCGCGGTCGTCCTCGACCGAGATCACATCGAGGTCGATGCGGTGGCTGCCGCCGTCGTCGAGTTCGTACTTCACGGGGATCCAGCGGAATATGCCGTTCCAGGAGCCGTCGAAACGGACGGTTATTCGCTCTTCGACGGCTAGGCTGCCGTCACGGCCAACGTTATAGCGCGCATCGAAGAATGTGATGGTCAGCCGCCTGCTTTGCGCCGATAAGGGACTTAGCGTGGTCTGGCCAGCAAGCGCGACGGCGAGCAGCGCGAGCGCGGCGCGCAGGAACGGCCGGGCTCGCGGACGTGTTCGGATGGGCCCTTCCCGTCGCATCGATCAGCCCTTGTCGCTAAAGTCGACGCGAACCGGCTCCCGCTCCTCTTCGGAGGTCAGCTCGAAGTACTCGCGGTCTTTGAAGCTGAACATCGAGGCGACGAGGCTAGACGGTACGACGTGCACCTTGGTGTTGTAGTCGCGGACCACGGCATTGTAATAGCGGCGTGCTTGTTGAATCTTGTCCTCGAGCTCGGCCAGCGTTCCCTGAAGCTGGGAGAAGTTTTCGGAGGCGCGCAGCTGCGGGTAGTTCTCAGCCACGGCGAACACGGAGCGTAGCGCCTGGGTCAGCATGTTCTCCATCTTGGCCTGCTCGGCCGGCCCCTGGGCGGCGATCGCCTGCGACCGCAGTTCGGTGACGCGCTCCAACACCCCTTTCTCGTGGCCGGCATAACCCTTGACCGTTTCCACGAGGTTGGGGATCAGGTCGTAGCGACGCTTCAACTGAGCATCGATGTCGGCCCAGGAGGCGTCGGCGCGCACACGCAGAGACGCTAGCTGGTTGTAGAGAACGACTCCAATGCCGGCGACCAATACGACTATGCCGATCACGACAAGACTGTTCACAGTCACCTCCCGGTTTCAAGGATCGCAGTTCTGCAAGATGGTGAAAGTCGGGGCTAGCCGAAAGAAAGGTCTTTGAACGCCAGCCGTGCTCAGGGTAGCCGCAGATCCAACCTCCAGATCGTATCGCCGCTGTCGCCGTAGCTGATTTGGACCAGCGAGCTGGAGCTGGCGCCCCAGGCGGCCTGTGCGCCGCCGGGCACCTCGATCTCCACGGGCGTGTCCCCGTCGACCGTCGCCATGAGCAAGCGCGATCCGGCGGCGCCCTCGTCGTCGGTCGGCCGGAAGAGCAGGTACTGTCCGTCGGGGGATAGGCCCAGAAACTCGCCGACCCGGCGAACGGTCGTCGGTTTGCCGGTCACCACACGGCAGCGGACGATGAAGTTGGCCGGTTCGGCCCCGAAACCGGTGGGCGAGACGCCGTAATACAGGAACTGGCCATCCGGGGACCAATCGACCCGGTAGATCAGACCGTTCTCCCGCAGGAGAATGCGCTCCGCCCGCGTCTCCCAGGTCACGATCCTGATCTCGCTGACGCCGGCGGCTGTGGAATGGGAGGCGACCAGCGCCACCCGCTCGCCGTCGGGCGAAAAGGCGAAAGCGTTAGCGGCGGTACGGATCAGCATACGCGGCGGATCGATGGGCCGCGCGGTCGCCGGATCGACCTCCACCGTCCAGATCCGCGGTGGCCCGATGCCGGCGATGAATCCGATCCGTTTTCCGGACGGTGACCAGCGCGGCTTGTAAGCGGCCCACATCCGCCGATACGAAAAAGGCTCGCTGCCGTCGGCTGGGATGATCCAGAGAATCGGATCGGGCCGGGATTGTACCGCGGCAAAGAAACGACCGTCCGGTGAGATGGCCAGCGTCGGCTGAAGCGGTACCGCGAGGTCGGCGATGCGTAGCGGTCGCGCGGTGACGGGCGCGGGTAGACTTTCCCGCGCTCCAACGTCCGCCTGTACGGCTGCAAGCGGTGTCGCTAGCGTGAGGGCGAGCTGTGTGAAGAGGAGCAGTTGCCGGATCACAATTCAGCCTAGTCTGCCGGCCAGACGCCAAGTCTGACGTCGACCTCCAAACGGCGATCGCGCCGCACTAACTCGATCATAACATCTTTGTCGATGCGCTCCGGCGCGAGAGCGGCCTGAAGCGCCGCCATGGCTGTCACCAGGACGTGGTCGAGCGCGACGATGACATCGCCGGGGCGCAGGCCGGCCAGCGCCGCTGGACCGCCGGGCTCGACTTCCGCCACCTCGACACCGAAGCGCTGGCCGCGGTCGAGCTTCCTGGACTCGCGTGCATAGAGCGGACGCTCGCGGCCGGAGATGCCGAGGTAGGCACGGCGGTAGATGCCGTGCGTGATCAGCGCCGATAGGATGCGCCGGGTGTTCGCGTTCGCCGGAATCGCGAAGCCGATCCCGGCTCCGCGGCCGATCGCCGCCGTGTTGATTCCCACGACTTGCGCGGCGCTGGTGACGAGCGGGCCGCCTGAGTTGCCCGGATTAATCGCTGCGTCTGTCTGGATGACGTTGTCGATCAACCGCCCGGCGGCGCCACGCATCGAGCGGCCGAGGGCCGAGACGACGCCGGCCGTCACGCTGGAGTGGAAGCCGTAGGGACTGCCGATCGCCATGACCAGCTGGCCCACCCTCAGCTGGTCGGCATCGCCGAACTCGGCGGCCGCAAGGCCTGAAGCGTTGGCTCGCAGCATGGCCAGGTCGCTGGCCGCGTCCGTCCCCAAAACTTCCGCCTCGGCTTCCTCGCCATCGTCAAACGTGACCTCGACTCGGCGCGAGCTCTCGACTACATGGTTGTTAGTAACGATCAGCCCGTCGGGGGCGATGATTATGCCGGAACCGTTGCCGCTGGGTGGGTCCTCCCAGGGGCTGCGGCGCCGCCCCCAAACGGAAACGTTCACGACGGCCGGGCGCAGCTTCTCGGCTACCTCGATGACGGCCTGGCTGTAGGCGTCGAGGATCGGGGCACCCGCCGGAGGGCCCGGCGGCCGGACGGGCTGGCCCAGGCTTTCGTTGGATGCCAGCTGGCGGGCGACAAGAGCGGTCTTGATCAATTCTCTGCCTCCTGAGTCCTGTTTGCGGGTAGACTACCCGCCCAGAGTCGCCGGGGTCCAGAGCCGGGCGGAACTGAAAGCCAAAACAGGCGCCAGCCGGCAATACCGGATCCGTTGGCTAATGGCTATTATGCCCTTCCACCGGAACAGCCGATAGAGCAAGAAGGAGGGTCCATGAGTACTCGTGCCGCGCTCGCCGCGTTCTGCGCCCTGACCGTCGCCGCACCGCTGGCGGCGCAGGAAGCGGAGCGACCGCTTCGACCGGTTCACACCTATTCGATCGTCGCCCGCGATGCGGCGACCGGCCAGTTGGGAGTGGCGGTGCAGTCGCACTGGTTTTCGGTCGGGTCTATCGTTTCGTGGGCGGAGCCGGGCGTCGGAGCCGTGGCCACGCAGTCCTTCGTGGAGGCCTCTTACGGACCGCTGGGGCTGGAGTTGATGCGGGCCGGCAAGGCGGCCCCGCAAGCGCTGAAGGCGCTGCTGGCCGCCGACGAGCACACCGACGTGCGCCAGGTGGCGATGGTGGATGCCAACGGCAACGTCGCAGTCCACACCGGCGAGAACGCGATCATCGAGCATTGCGATCAACTGGGCGATGGGTATTCGGTTCAGGCCAACCTGATGCTCAAGTCCACGGTCTGCGATGTGATGGTGAATGCTTACGAGTCGACGCAGGGCGATCTGGCCGAGAAGCTGATGGCCGCGCTGGAGGCCGCCCAGGCGGAGGGCGGTGACATACGTGGCAAACAGTCGGCGGCACTACTCGTCGTTAGTGGCGACCGCAGCCTGCCAGCCTGGAGTGGCCGCGTCTTCGATCTGCGAATCGAGGATCACGCCGAGCCGATCAAAGAGATGCGCCGTCTGCTGACGGTAGCCCGCGCCTACAATTACATGAACGAAGGCGACGAGCACATGACGCAGGGCGAGATCGCCAAGGCCGTCGAAGCGTACAGCAAGGCGGAGGCGCTGACGCCGGACAGTCATGAGATGGTGTTCTGGCACGCGGCGACGCTGGCGGCGGCAGGGAAGGTCGATGAATCGCTGCCGCTGTTCAAGAAAGCCTTCAAGATGTGGCCGGACTGGCGCACCCTGGTGCCGCGGCTTCCCGCGTCGGGACTGCTGCCGGACGATCCGCAGCTGATCAAGCGTATCGTCGATGTGAAGTAGCGGGTAGCTGATATGCCGAAATCGTCGGAGGGGAAGAAGAAGACCGCCACGCGGCGCGGTCGCAAGAAGAAGGAGGCGGTGCCGGCGAAGTCACGTGGCCTGCCGGCAAGCCAGCTAGCCGCGGCGGAACCGCCGGCGTCCGTAAAGACGCTTGCGGAGGAAATCGCCGCGGAGGGTGGGTCGCCGTTGGGCAGCTATCGCGATCCACTCGGTGGGCATTGGCAAGTCCTGGCGGCGCTTCCGATCGACATCGTCCAGGCGACGCCGTTCCAGCGCGATCTGTCCGAGGCGCACGTGGGCCGGCTGGCTGAGGCGATCGACAAGCTGGACCGTTTCCTCGACCCGGTGATCGCCGTGCGAGCCGAAGCGGGCGTCTACTGGACGCCGAACGGCTACCATCGCCTGGAGGCGCTGCGCCGTCTGGGCGCGAAGTCCATCGTCGCGCTGATCGCACCCGAGCGACAGGTCGCCTATCGCATCCTCGCCCTCAACACGGAAAAGGCTCACAACCTGCGGGAACGGGCGCTCGAGGTCGCCCGTTTAGCCGAGGGGCTGGTCGAGCTGGACGACCGGCCCGAACGGGAATTCGCTACCGAATTCGAGGAGCCGGCACTGCTGACGCTGGGCCTTTGCTATCAACAGCGCGGGCGCTTCTCGGGGGGAGCCTACCACCCGGTGGTCAAGCGGGTAGAGGAATTCCTGGATGCCAAGCTGAGCGCGGCGCTGGAGACGCGCCGCCAACGTGCCGAACGCCTGCTACAGCTGGACGATGCGGTCATCGCCGCCGTGAAAGGGCTGAAAGAGCAGGGGTACGAGAGCCCCTACCTGAAGGCGTTCGTCGTGGCCCGCATCAATCCGCTGCGCTTCAAGCGTTCGGTATCGGCGGAGTTCGACGAGACGATCGAGAAGATGCTGGCCGCGGCGGAACGGTTCGACACCTCCAAGGTGCGGCCCGACCAACTGGCTCGTGCCTCGGGGCCGCCGGACGAGTGACGGACGATCGCGTCCGCCGACCTACGGCTCTGCGCAGGCTTGGCGTAATCGTGGCTTTCAGATCGCAGGTCGTGATGCAGTATGACTAATCGAACTCTCCTCACGCACCGCCGGGTCGCGGTGATCGGCGCCGGCCCGATCGGCTTGGAGGCTGCGCTCTATGCCGCGGCGCTGGGCGCGTCGGTTCGCGTCTACGAAGCGGGCGCTGTCGCCGCCCATGTCGACGAGTGGGGTCACATCCACCTGTTCACGCCCTTCGGCATGAACCACTCCCCCCTGGGACGGCGAACCCTCGAGGCGGCGGGCTGCCGGTTGCCCGCGGACTCGACGCTACAAACGGGTGCGGAGTGGCGTGACTGCTATTTGATGCCACTGGCCCAGCGCACGGCCGTGGCCGAACGCCTGGTCACGGGATCGCGAATCGTCAGCGTCGGGCGCGGGAGCTTGTTGAAGGGTGACCATATCGGCGACGGCCGCCGCTCGGACCATCGCTTCAAGCTGCTTGTCGAGGTGGACGGGGCAGAGCGCTACGAGGAAGCCGACATCGTGCTCGACTGCGGCGGTAGTTGGGGGGTTCCCAACCGGCTGGGCGCGGGTGGCCTGCCCGCGCTCGGCGAGCGGGCGGCAGGAGAGCGAATCACCTACCACCCCGTCGATGTCGGCGGAAGTCAGCGCAAACGTTATGCAGGCCGGCGAACGCTGCTGGTGGGCGACGGACTATCGGCGGCGACGACGGCGGTGGCACTGGCCGAGCTGGCCGGTGAAGATCCGGGTACTCAGGTGATCTGGATCACCCGCGGCGACGGCTCAGCGCCGATTCGCCCGATCGAGGACGATACGCTGCCCCGTCGGGCCGAGCTGACCGAGGCAGCGAACCGTGTGGCGACGGCGCCGGCTGCCGGCATGGAGTGGGCGCCGGGCTGCAGTGTGTCGTCCATTGATTGGCTTCCCGATCTGCAGCACTTCGATGTCGTGCTGAGCACGCCGAACGGCGACCGCGGCGAACAGTTCGACGAGGTTATCGCCAACGTCGGATACCAACCGGACAACTCTATATATAAAGAGCTGCAAATCCACGAGTGCTATGCCAGTGGTGCACCGATGAAGTTAGCCGCGTCATTGCTGGCCGCAGGCCCCGAAGCGGGAGGCGACTGTCTGAAGCTTGGCGGCTTCGGGCCCGAAGTCCTCGTAAACCCGGAGCCCGATTACTTCATCCTCGGAATGAAGAGCTACGGTCGTAGCTCGGCGTTTCTGCTGCAGAGCGGACACGAGCAGGTGCGCGATGTGTTCTGCCTGCTGACCGGAAAGGCGGGTCTCGACCTCTACGCGCAGCCTGATGTCACGGCGGAAGTATGAGAGCGTCGGGGGGCGCGACGTAACGGAGAACGAGCTGACACATGCGTGAAGCGATCCCTTCCGAAAGCCGACGCCAACTGATCGAAGTCGCCCGCGGAGACGCGCCGGCCGACCTGCTGTTGAAGAACGCGCGCTTGGTGAATGTGCGGTCGGGCGAAGTCCACGACGCCGACATCGCGATATTCGACGGCCGGATCGCCGGCTTCGGCAAGTATGAAGCGCAAGAGACGCAAGACTTGAAGGGCCAGTTCGTCTGCCCCGGGCTCATCGACGCCCACGTCCACATCGAGTCGAGCATGGTCACGGTTCCCGAGTTCGCTCGGGCGGTTGTACCGCGCGGGACGACCGCTGTCGTGACCGACCCACACGAGATCGCCAACGTGCTGGGCGTTCCCGGTATCCGTTACATGCTCGACTCCAGCGAGGGTCTGCCTCTCCAGGTCTACGTGATGGCGTCGTCTTGCGTGCCGGCGACCGACATGGAGACGTCCGGGGCCCGGCTCGAGGCAGCCGACCTCGAGCCGCTGTACGATCATCCACGCGTGATCGGGCTGGCGGAAGTCATGAACTTCCCCGGCGTGTTTCTCGGTGTGCCTGAGGTCCTGGCCAAGATCGAGGCGGCAGGCGACCGGCCCGTGGACGGGCACGCTCCCGGGCTGGCTGGCCTTTCACTGAACGCCTACGTAGCGGCGGGGATCGGCTCAGACCACGAATGCACCGAACTGGAGGAGGCACGCGATAAGCTGCGCCGGGGATTGCACATCTTCATCCGGGAAGGCACGACGGCGCGGAACCTCAAGGCGCTACTGCCATTGGTAACGCCGCAGAACGCCGCCAACTGCTCGTTCTGCACGGACGACCGGCATCCCGAGGATCTGCTGGCGGAGGGACACATCGATGCGCTCGTACGCATGGCCGTCGAGCGGGGACTGGACCCGGTTATCGCGATACAGATGGCGACGATCAACACCGCCAACTACTTCGGGCTGCGCGGCGTCGGAATGGTGGCGCCGGGCTATCGCGCCGACCTGGTCGTCTTTGATGATCCACGCGGATTTCAAGCGCGCAGAGTGTACAGCGGCGGCCAGCTCGTGGCGGAGGACGGTAACTACACGGGAAGGCGGCCGCTACCGCCGGCAACGCCCGGCGGCGGCGTGCGGGTCGATTGGAAGTCGGTCGACCTGAGGGTGGTAGCCGAGGGCAGTCGCCGCGTCCGCGTCATCCAGGCCATCCCGAGGCAGATCGTCACCGGTCAGAGCATCGAGGAAGTGACGGTCGAGAACGGCGAGGCGGTGGCGGATCCAGGGCGCGATTTGCTGAAGATCGCGGTGATCGAGCGACACAGAGCCACGGGGAACGTGGGCGTTGGCTTCGTCCGTGGGTTCGGGTTGGCGCGCGGCGCCATCGCTTCCAGCGTCGCTCACGATAACCACAACATCGTGGTTGTGGGCGCGAACGACGCAGACATGCTGGTGGCGGCCCACGCCGTGGCTGACAGCGGTGGTGGGCAGGCCGTCGTGGCCGACGCTCGCGTCCTCGCCTCTGTTCCCCTCCCCATTGGCGGCCTGATGTCCGACCTGCCGCTTGAAGACGTCCGAGATCGCGTCGCGGCCATGACGCGGGCCGCCAAGGAGCTAGGCGGCACCTTGCCCGATCCACTCATGACAATGTCGTTTCTGGCGCTCGCCGTGATTCCGAAGCTCAAGGTCACCGATCTCGGCCTGGTGGATGTGGATCAGTTCAGACGGGTGCCGCTGTTCATCACCTAGCGCGCCGCCTCCCGAAGCTACAGTATTGGAAGTCCTGATCGTGCGATAGCTCGACGAAAAGGGGCACCCCGCCCCGGCCACCGAGACAACTGGAGTTGCCCGATGAAGATCAGCAAAAAGGTTGAAGAAGCCCTGAATGGGCAGATTAATGCGGAGATGCACTCGGCTTATATCTACCTATCGATGGCAGCCTATTTCGAGTCGGAGAACCTGAGCGGGTTCGCCGGCTGGATGAAGCACCAGGCGGAAGAAGAGGTGGCGCATGCGATGAAGCTTTACGATTTCATCCACGAGCGAGAAGGTCGCGTCACCCTCGCCGCCATCGATGGGCCGCCGACCACTTGGGAGTCGCCCCGGGCCGCCTTCGAGGCTGCCTACAAACACGAGCAGCATGTCACTAGCCTGATCCACGATCTGGTCGCCCTCGCCATCAAGGAGAGCGACTACGCCACTAAGAATATGCTGGATTGGTTCGTCAACGAGCAGGTCGAAGAGGAAGCCACCTCCAGCGCGATCGTCGCAAAGATCAAGATGGCCGGCTCGCAGGCCTCCGCCTTGTTGATGCTCGATTCGCAGCTGGGGCAGCGGAGCGCCGGACACGAGTAGAAAACGGGAATCCATCCCACAGTCTCGCGCCACAATCTGTAGGGTCGGTGCGACATGCTGAAAAAGCGGGACAGGGGCAATGCCACGGCCCCTGCCCGTTTTTCTGTAGTATGTTATACAATACCAGGAGTTGCTGTCAGATAATTCATGATTATTGACCGGCTAATCAGGCATTATGACGGCTCGTAGTGCGTTTTGCCCGAAACAACCGTTTCCCCCTGGCGTACGCCAGCTCGCCACCACGTCCGGACCCGGTCTTGTAAGTCACTGCAACCCAACCGGATAGCTCGCTCAGACACGATCCAACCCGCTGAGCGCCGAATGTGGCACGGCTGCTGCTTATAGAATTGGCGAGCAGCAGAGAAGTCCGAGACACCCAGAATCCCGCCCGGGCGCCTCGAGATCCCCCGCAAAACACAAGCAGAGATAAGACGGCGTACTTGAAACTTATGCTTATGCGACTGGAGACGATGGACCGCCCGACCGTTAGGCTTTCTGCGTTGATCCTTCAATAGCCCACCCGGCAGCTTCCTCTTTAACCCACAGCGATCTGAACCCATCAGCCTGACGGTCGGGCGGCTCCAGCCGAGCCGCCTCGCGGCCTGGCGGTGTTTCCCCTTGACCGGTTTCAGCAGTCTTGCTTAATTGGCGTCCACATCAGGCCCCCATCGTCTAGTGGCCTAGGATACCTGGTTCTCAGCCAGGAGACCGGGGTTCGACTCCCCGTGGGGGTACTAGTTTAAATGGCCAAGCCAGATCGGTTGGCCGTTTGCGATTCCAACCCGCCGGCCGGCCTTCACTTGCTGGATTTGCAACGATAGTCAGCGCGGTTTTGGAGTATTACCTTGCCGCTCTCGTGATGCGATAAGGCAACAAGGGGGAGCGGTGAGCGGCGACTATAGACTTCCCATAGCCGGTGAGCTGGTCGAATCGGCGCAGGTCCACGAAGTGAAGAGCCCCTACGACGGCGCGCTAGTCGGCCGAGTCCCGCTGGGGACCGCGGAGCAGCGGGAGGCG
>JBFJOD010000035.1:0-23658 GCA_041617795.1 Gemmatimonadota bacterium
GCGTGCAAAGCGAGTGAGTGATGTCTTCGATAGCGTCGGACAGGCAATGTGTGAAGTCGTACAGCGGGTAGATGCACCAGGAATCGCCGCGCCGATAGTGTTCGGCGTGACGGATCCGGTAGAGCAGGGGATCGCGCATCACCATGTTCTGATTCGCCATGTCGATTTTGGCGCGCAGCACATGCTCCCCATCCGCGAATTCGCCAGCCCGCATCCGCTGGAATAGGTCGAGGTTCTCTTCGACAGAGCGGTTGCGGTAGGGGCTCTCCCGGCCGGACTCGGTTACGCTCCCGCGATGTTCACGGATCTCCTCTTCGCTCAGGCTGTCGACATATGCCTTGCCCTTCTTGATCAGCACGATCGCGTACGCGTACAGCTGCTCGAAGTAATCGGAAGCGTGGAACAGTCTGTCGCCCCAATCGAAGCCTAGCCAGCGTACGTCCTCCTTGATCGATTCGACATACTTGATGTCCTCGGTTTCGGGATTGGTGTCGTCGAATCGTAGGTGGCAAACGCCGCCGTTCTCGAGGGCGATACCGAAATTCAGACAGCACGACTTGGCGTGCCCGATGTGCAGGTAGCCGTTCGGCTCCGGCGGGAAACGAGTTACCACCCTGCCATCATACCTGTTGCTCTTCAGGTCGTCAGCGACCTTGCTGCGAATGAAATCAGCCGGCCGCTGGCGGGTTTCGGCGTTACCTGCACTGCTCCTGCCGCCTGCCGGTTGTTGCGAGCCGGGGGGTCTCATTGTTCGGGATCTTGCGGTTTGGCTGCGAACGAGTAGATGAGCCCGACCCTCAGGCTGCCGAAATAGTCGCTCGAGCTGGTTCCGTCTATGATCTCGTCGTTTATCTCGTAATCGCCGAACGGTGCGAAGCCGATCGTCAGGTTCGCCTCGAACGCCGCCTGCTGTGAGAACCGTGCGAGAACGCCGAGCGCGCCGCCGAGCATCCAGCCATTGCCGCTGCGGGTCAGGACACCCAGTCCGAGAAAGGGAGTCTTCAGTGAGTGGTGAGCGTAGGCGATGCGCCCGCCGATGTAAGGAGAGAGCCTCGAATCAGCCGGTCGCAGAGCGAAGCGTGGATCGATGAAGAGGCTGAGGATACTACGCTTCTCCCTTACGCCTTCCTGGTCGATGTCGGTCAGGCTGTAGCTGACTCCACCGACGATGTGGAACCCGGTGGCCAGGGCATAGCGCAGGTAACCCTCGTATTGGATCCCCCACTCGCGCGCATCGATCTCCGGGCTGACGGTTGTGGCACCGATGTTTCCGCCCAGGCCGAGCCCGGACGGTACAACGATCTGGGCCACCGATGTGGGTGGTCCGGCAAACACAGACGCCGCGACAATCAGGTGGAGATGAAACCGCTTCATACCATCGACTCCGCGTCTAGCTGGGTAGTCCGTTGCGAACCACGTTCTCCATCGCAGCGACGAAGCGGTCCAGCTCCTCGATCGTATTGTAAACGCTGGGCGAAATTCGCAAGCCGCGGAAATCGTCGTGGTTTATCGGTGTGACGATTATATGATGGTCGCGCCAAAGCCAGTTGCCGATGTCCCCCGGTTCAACCCCTTCGATTTCCACGGTCGCGATCCCGCAGGCCAGACCGGGCTCGAGGCTGGTGTGCAGGCGAACGCGGTCATGCTCGAGGAGTCGTTTTGCCCAGTAATCACGAAGATAAACCAGTCGCGCTTCCTTACGCTTGGGGCCGATCCCCTGGTGGAAAGTGAGCGCTTCCCCAATCGCCAAATAATTAGCAGCGGGGTGTGTGCCGATCTCCTCGAACTTGCGGATGTTCCCATCCAGCTCGTCGGCTGCGGCCATCAGCGGCCACATATCCTCGATCTTGTCACGCCGAACGTAGAGCAGCCCCGTTCCGTGGGGCGCGAAAAGCCACTTGTGGAGGCTGACCGAATAGTTGTCGCAGTCGAGGTCGGCGATCTTGAAGTCGAAATGGGCAAGAGCGTGCGCGCCATCCACGATAACGGGTATTCCGCGGCTGCGGGCCATCCGGACAACCTCACGGACCGGCAAGATCTGACCGGTGAGGTTGATCATGTGGCACATCAGAATAAGCCGCGTCCGTGGAGTGATGTTCTGCTCGAAGCGCCGCACTATCTCCGCTGGATCTTCAGCCGGGACCGGTATGGGGAACTGCTTGAGGACGATCCCCTCGCGCCGCTCTCGCTGTTTAAAGGTCGTAAGCATCCGCGGGTAGTCTTGATTGGTGGTCAAGACCTCATCCCCTCGCTTCAGGTCGTACCCGAACTGGCAGATCTGTAAGCTCTCCGAGGCATTTCGCGTTAGCGCGACCTCCTCCGTATCGATGCCCCACTCAGCCGCCAACCGCTCGCGCACCGCCTCACGCTGCGGCTCCAGCACGCGCCACATCGTGTAGACCGGCGCCTCGTTGGAGTAGTCGAGGTGCCGCTTCATCGCTTCCTGCACCCAGGCTGGTGCTGGACTGACCCCGCCGTTGTTCAGGTTGACAAGACTGCGATCCACGGTGAAGGCACGCGCGACCTCGAACCAGAAGTCTTCGTCGCGCGCGACCTCCTCGGGGCTCCCCGGATGGTTGGAAAGCTCCGCGGCGATGGCTGACGCCCGCGACTGGCGAAGTGGCGCGATGGGGATGCCCGCTGCCGCGGCGACAGCGGGCAATCCGATCGCGCCCAAGAACCTGCGACGGCTGTACACGGGTATTCCTCCGTCAGCGTTCAGTTCGTGGCGGTATCCGGCGTTTTGCGTGGCACCATTTCGTCGCGCATCGCCAATTGATAGACCGTGGCGGCGACGACGACCGCTGCCTGCTTCAGATCATCGATTACCAGGCGCTCGTAGCGATCAGCGAACGTGTGGTGGGTGCGCGTGAAATACTCGATGGGGTCCTGAATGAAGTTGAAGCCAGGAATCCCCACCCGGTCGAACGACAGATGGTCAGTGCCGCCCGTATTTCCGTGGCGAACGGCGACAACGCCCAGGTCCCTGAACGGCCAGAGAATCTGTTCGAAGATCGGAATCGCAGCCTCATTGTTCTGATCCCAGACACCCCGGATACGGCCGGTCCCGTTGTCCACGTTGACGTAGGCGGAGATCTGCGGCCAGAGGTCCTCATTGTTCTGCACCCAGTTTCGCGAGCCCAGCAGCCCTTGCTCCTCACCGCTCCAAAGGGCGATGCGAACCGTGCGTCGTGGCTTGAGATCGAGTGCTTTGAGAATCCTTACCGCCTCCATCATGACGATGGATCCCGCCGCATTGTCGGTTGCGCCGGTCCCGGAGTACCAGGAATCAAGGTGGGCGCCGAGCATCACGTATTCGTCGGCCAAATCGCTTCCCGGTATGTCGCCAAGCGTGTTGTATGATTTCAAGTCATCGGCGTAAAACCTGTTGCGGATGTTGAACTCCAAGCGTACCGGGACGCCGCGCTTCAAGTTGCGGTAGATCTGGCCATACTGTTCGTGCGCGACCACTAACTGGGGTCCCGGTGTCTCGTTCTTTGCATCGCGTCCCGCACCGTCACCCCAGACGCGTAGTATTCCATAGGTCCGTGAGGATGGGGACAGCGTTCCCGCGATTCCTTCGCCCTTGAGGAAGGTCGAGATCGAGTCGCGCATCGCCCGTTGCCGCCGCCAGCGTTGCATCATCTGCTGGCGCTCCTGCGGATCGAACTCCGGACGCGCCTCGCGCGGCGCGAGCAGCTCGTCGACCGGTGTTCGCAACGGCCGAGGCTCGAACTCAGGGGATATCTCCTGGGGCTCCTGCGTGAGCACAAAGGCGCCCTTGAGCTTGCCGCGGTAGGTTGCCAGGTCGGCGACGCTGTCGGCTTCGATAACGACTGCTGGACCTGTGACCGTGCCTTTGGTCCCCGCCGTCCAGGCAATCGGGAGGGCATTGAGGACCTGAACGTAGGGCTCAACGATGCGGCCGCTGAAAGACAGGTTCTCCCAGCCGCGACCGAATTCTCCCCAGGGCTCGACCTTTACATTTTCCAGGCCCCATTCGCTGAGCTTTTCCGCCGTCCAGTTGTTGGCCTTGAGCATGCCTGGCGAGCCGGTGAGCCGAGGCCCGATAACGTCGGTCAAGTAGCCGCCGATCTCGGCGATCTGGGAATTCTCCAGTCCCTCCTCGCGGATGCGGTTAATCGCATCCAGGTCGACGCGTTCTTGAACGACCTGCGCGGACGCGCCAGGGACGACTAATAGGCCGGCAACCGCGGCAATGGTTGCGGTTTTGAAAAGGGATCGCATTGAGCCCTCCAATCGAGGCAATTCAAGCACTTCGCTATCCGATCAAGCTTGCCGAGAGATAGGTCGAGACGCCGTGAGCCGCAACCTCGAATCAATACTTGCGTCGCGCCTCCGCCTTTCCCCGTGCAACGATGCGGCTTAATGATAGAGCGCTGCCGGTGGTGGGACGACAAGCCACGCGGCACCTTGAAACGTCAACCGGGACAGGGGGCGCCAGAATGCCCAGCGGAAAGGTCGTTTGGAATCGCGGATTGCAGTTCGTGGGCACGTCGGGCAGTGGTCACGGTATAGTCGTCGACACAGCGCCCGAGTACGGCGGTTTGGGGGCGGGGCCGAGTAACACGGAGCTGGTGATGATCGGGCTTTGCGGCTGCACGGGGATGGACGTGGTGTCGATCCTGAGAAAGAAACGGATCGAGATCGACGACTTCGAGGTAGAGGCGGATGCGGAGGTAGAGCCTGGGCCACCCAAGTACTTAAGCCGCATTGAAGTCGTTTACCGAATCTGGGGACCGGCCATCACCGAGACGGCACTCGAGCAGGCGATCGAGCTGTCGACCGAGAAGTACTGTTCGGTCTCCAACACGCTCAAGGGCCGCGCCAAGATCTCCTATCGCTATGAGATCAATCCCGAGCGGGCCGGTTAGAAGCGGCTGACAGATCTGAGCCAGCCGGTCGAGCCGATCAGCTACCGGTATAGTAAACGCGCCAGATCCTGCCCGCCCTGTCATCTGTGATGTAGAGAGAGCCGTCCGGACCCTGAGCCAGACCCGAGGGGCGATGCGCCGCGCCGCGTGGGCTGACGTCAGCACCGGCAAAGCCGTCGGCAAAAACCTCCCAGTTGCCCGATGGGGTGTCTCCGGTAAATGGCACGAACACCACGTTGTATCCGCCCTGCGGCAGCGGCGCCCGGTTCCACGACCCGTGAAAGGCAATGAAGGCGCCGCCACGGTAACGCTCGGGAAACTGGGTTCCCGTGTAAAACTGCAAGGCGTTCGGACCCCAGTGGGCGGGAAATGCGACGAGCGGGTCCTGCTTCTCGGCGCAACGTCCCGCCGTCCTCCCATCACCACCGTATTCGGGCGCCAGGACGCGGCGACCCAATTCCGGGTCGTGGTAGCAGTAGGGCCAGCCAAAATCATCGCCCTGCTCGATTCGCAGCAGTTCCTCCGACGGTTTCTCAGCGCTCTGTTGGTCGTTGTACAAGGCTGGCCAATTCTGGCTGAGCTGGTCACGTCCATGCTGTGCGCCGAACAGCTGACCGGTTGCCGGATGGAGGGTCAGCGCCACGACGTTGCGAAGGCCGGTGGCGAAGCGTTGTCCGTCAGCTTGCGTCTGGTTAGCGCGCTCGGCGGAGAACTGCCAGATGCCGCCACGGGTTTGCAGCTCGGGGCAGGGATCCTGACCTTTGGAGCCTGGGGTACGATCCTGCTGCTGACAGGCATTCGATGGCGCCCCGACGTTCACGAACAACTTGCCGTCCGCAGTCACGGCGATCGACTTGGCGGCATGGCTCCGTGCCGCGGGCAAGCCCGTGACGATGGTGTGGGCTGGCCCAGCCGGCCGGAGACTACCCGCTTGCAGCGGGTAGCGCAGGATCCGATCATCCGCGCCGAAGAACAATGAGCCATTCTGGAGTGCGATCCCGGTACCACCGAGCTCAGCGAACTGTTCGCGGACGTCAGCACGTCCGTCACCGTCGCTGTCCCGCAGGGCGAGAACGCCAACCGCTGCATCACCGCCACGCGATCGTCCCAGCGCCACGAACACGTCGCCGTTCGCTGAGACCGCAATGTGTCGGGCTCGACCGACGCTGTCAGCGAAGACTTTCGCGCAGAAGCCTTCGGGTAACGTGATTCCGCCGTTGTCGGGATCGCAGTTCTGAGCGCTGACTGGCGCGGCGTCGCAGCCAATAACGATTAGCGCAGCCAGGGCCAACACGTAGGCCGAGTCCCTTCGACGCAGCAGTTGGATCATCTGATTGCTCTCCTCTGTGAGGCGATAAGCATTAGCTCTGACAGTTCCGGGCTAGCGAAAGTTGGTCGCCAACCTTCGTCGCGTTAAGTCGAGCGCAGCGGTTGATCAGCATCGAGCCGACGTCAGCTGGTGAAATTACTGCTTGTGCACCGGGTAAGCGGGCTTCTTGACCTCGGGCGGCGGTCGGTCAACGATCGCCTGCAAGACGGTATTGATCGCTGTTTCGAGCTGGGGGTCCGCGCCCCTCAACCAGGCTGACGGATCGAGCTCGACCTCGACATCGGGTTCGATCCCAACATTCTCGATCGCCCAATTTCCAGCCGGGTCGAACGCCGCCCGGTTCGGGATGCTCAGCCAGCCGCCGTCAATGACTTGCGGGATGAAAGCATAGCCGCCGATGCCGGCTCCCATCGTTCGGGTTCCCACGATCTTTCCCAGGTTGCCAAGCTTGAACATGAGCGCGAAGGTCTCGGCCGCCGATGCGTTGACATCGTTGATCAGAAGGACCTTTGCACTCGGCAGTGCGTTCGTCGGGACACCGAGGTTAACCCCTTCCCGAAACGTATAATAATAGAGAGGGTGCCGCTGTAGCAGCTCGATCAGGTAGTCCGAGGTAATGCCGCCCGGTGCGAATCGCTGATCGATGATCAATCCGCGCTTATCGCTGCTTGCCAGCAGCTGCTGCAGAATCGTCTCGACACCCCGTGCCCCGAAGTTGGGAACCCACACGTAGCCAAGAACGCCCTGCGTCTCTTCGGCCACGAAACGTCGCTTGACCTCGGCCCAATTCACTCGTCGCAGCGAGTTCTCGCCGGGCAGTGGAACGACCGTGTAGGTCCGCGCGTCCCTGCCGTCGGCGCTCGCCGCGACCTTGATGGTCACGGGTCTGCGGGCGGTGCCCGCGAACTGTGCATACAAGTTTCGCTGAGCCGAGATCGGCTTCTCGTCGACCGCCAACAGGAAGTCTCCCTCGTTGACGAACACCCCGGGTTGGTCCAGCGGCGCCTGCCAGAGGGGATTGGCCGAACTGAAATGTCCCGAGCGGTAGATCTTCTTGATCCTATACTGGCCCTCGACAATTTCATAATCGGCGCCCAATAGCCCGATCTTGGCGCCCTCACCGATCGGTCGCGGCATATCGCCGCCAGCGATTCCGAGGTGGCTGACAGAGACATGGCCGAGTGCTTTGTCGATCAGCGTGTTCAGGTCACGGCGCCGCACGACCGACGGGAGGTAGCTGGCGTAATGCCGCTCGAGCGCGACCAGGTTCTGGCCGTGGTGGTTGGGGTCGTAGAAGAAATCACGCATCAATCGCCAGGACTCGCGGTAGATCTGTCTCCACTCGACCGCAGGATCGACTTCGATACTCAGAGAGTCGAGATTAAGGCGACCCTGGCCGGCTGAGAAAGTGTCGGCCGTCGATACCAGGTGCCAGGCGCTGCCGTGTCGGTAGAGAAGCTGGCTGCCGTCGGCGGCCAGGCTGAATTCGTCCAGGTCGTCGATCAGCTTTGTGAGCGATCGTGGGCTTGCTAGCTCATAGCGATGGAGGCTGTGAGCCGCAGCGGTTCCGGGCTCTCGCGTAGCGGCGCTCTCCCGGACGAGTACATAGAGTTGGCCCGCCTCACCGGCGGCAAGCCCGGCGTAGTCCCGGGCGGGCAACGGGAGTCGCACGATTCGGCTTTCGATCCCGACGGCGTCGATGACCGTTTCCGCGCGCTGGCCGCGCGAACGCGGGGTCGGCGCGGGCCGGTTGCCGGGTGGCCTGCCAGGTCCCGGCAACGCGTCCGGCCGCCGAGCGGGGCGAGCGGCGAGCGAATCGGCCTGCGGGTTGACCTCACCGGTATACGGCATGACAGGAGCCGGGTACCCTTCCCGCAGGAGAACCAGGTGTATCCTGCGCGAGGCCAGCGGCTCGAACAACCTGCCGGACAGCACGCTCCACCCGAAGTCGCTGAGCACCGCGGTGCCGCTGGCCACGAAGTACAGATACTTGCCGTTGCGGTCGAACGTCGGATGCTCGGCGCTGACGCTGCCGTCGGTCACGCTGACCCTCCGGGTGGTGGAGACATCGTACAAGTAGACCGTCCGCTGGCGGTTGGCTCCGTAACTCGAATAGGCCAGAGTCTGGCCGTCGGGCGACCAGGCCGGTTGATAGAGGTCCTGGTGCGAGTATTCGGATGTCGAGACACGGCGGGCACCACCGGTCTCGATGTCGGCCACCCAGAGGGTCAGCCGCTTGTCGGTGAAAGCCAGTCGCTTCGAGTCCGGTGACCAGACCAGCTCGCGATAAAAACTGGGCTTGAGCTCAATCGGGATCTTTCGCGCTGGCTCGGCACCGTCCAACCTTCGGACCCTGAGTTCATACTCGCCGGATTCATCCGACAAATAGGCGACCCAACGTCCGTCCGGCGAGATTACGGGGTAGCGCTCGGCGGCGTCTGACGTCTGGGTCAGGTTTCGGTAGGCGCCCGTTCCGCTGTCCAGGGTCACGACTTCGCCGCGAAAACCGAGCACAACGCGGTCACCATTGGCGGACGGCGCGGCCGACTGGACCCAGCGCTCGCCGCTCACCGTGCGAGCTGCTAGCTCCGAGCGGTCCGGTTCGATCTCCACGTCGAGCGTTCTCGTTGAGGCCGTTTGCAGGTCGTAGACTCTCAGGCGGCCGTCCTGGACGAAAGCGATGATACCTTGCGCGGCAGCGGCCGACTCGATGCCGTAGCTTTCGTAAGTCGTCAGTTGTTCGAGAGCGCGCGTCTGCGCGTTGTAGGAATGCAAGTTGAAAGTCCCGGAGCGATCGGAGACGAAGAATATCTTGTCACCCAGCCACATGGGTTGGCGGTCGTTGGAGTTCTCACGCGGCAACTTTTGGACCGAGCTGTTCTTGATCTCAGCGATCCAGATCGGTGATGTCTGTCCACCCCGGTAGTACCGCCATTCCAGCCCGAACAGGTCGCGCGGTAGCCCCCACGGTACGTATGCGATGCGATCGCCGCCTGGAGCGTACGAGCCGTTCCAGGCGCGCGGCAATGGCAGCGGCGTCGGGAAACCGCCGCTCCTCGGGATCGTGTAGAGCCGAAAGACCAACTCCTCATCGCGGTGCGACATGAACAGCACCTTGCTGCCATCGGGTGTCCAGCCGCGAGCGATGTCAGCCTCCGGGTTGTAGGTCAGCTGGCGCGCCTCCCCGCCGCTAACCGGTACGACATAGACGTCCCAGTCGTCGGCGCTTCTTCGCGAGAAAGCGATGTGGAGTCCGTCGGGCGATACCGAAGGGTAATCGTCCTCCTCGGGTCCTGTCGTCAGCCGCGTCGCCGCGCCGCCATCGACTTCGACCAGCCAGAGATCTCCTGCGTACGAGAAGACGATAAGGCCAGAGGCCACCGAGATGTTGCCGAAAAGTGTGCGCCCCTCGTCCTGCTGCGCGGACGGTGTCTGGCCGCCGATCAGCACCAGTAAGCTGGTCAGTAGTGCGAGGGGGTTGGTCATCGCCGTTCTCCTTCGGTTCAAGTTCGTTGCGGAACATACCAGTCTCGTTGTCTTGGACGCCCGACGCCACCCCTGGGTGCGCTTGGCGAATGTCACCGGCTGGGCCGCCGGCTCTGCCGCTTAACCGTACGGTCTGCTCCTGAGAACAGAAATGCTGCTGTGTGGTTTCGCTGCTGGGTTGTCGGCCAGAGAATGTCTTTAGCGATTAGCGGGGTTGTGCAGCGGGGGTCGCTCGGCTGACTAGCGCGAGAAGGAGTTCAGTATTCGCCAAGCGCAGGGGTGCGAGCTCACGGATCGTTCTTGCGACTGCGGCTTTCCTGTCGGCGCATTTCTCGGTTGGCCGATAATGGCGGCTCTCCCAGTGCCGGTCGTGGGCTCTGCCGCTCGAGGATACGCTCGGCGAAATCAACCCGGTCTTCCAAGCGGTCCATTCTATCAGCCAAGCTCTCCATCAACTGCATCAGACGGTGCACCTGCTCGTCGGGAACCACAACCTGCTTTTTGTCGTGCGAACGCTCGATCGCCTGTCCAAGTCGGGTGGTAATCGGACGAAGGATCAGCACCGCTGCGGCGCTCATGAACATGACGATTGGAATTAGCTCACCAGGCATAGGGCTCCCCGATCTTGCAGTACCTTACGACTAGAATTCTCAAGATTCGCCGGTGCGGCCACGCTGTTCGGAATCTAGGCCACCTGGCAGCGGCCGTGTTCCGCTCTTCCAGCCGGCGCCCTCCAGAACCCGCTCGGTGAAATCCTGTCGGACTTCGAGGCGCTCCAGACGGTCAAGCAGCCCCTCCATGAGCTGCGTCACGCGTGCGGGGTCGATGCTCTCCGCTTGGCGTTGGCGGTCCTGGCGCATCTGGTCCAGCAGAGCGCCCAACTGCCTGGTAAACGGGCGCAGAATCATCACGCCGGCAACCCCTGCCGTGATCGCGATCACCATCAGCGCTCCAGCAATCGGTCCGATTACTGCCGGATCCCACGGTCCCATTGGCAACCCCCTCATCCTGGGTCTCGACTCTCACCCTGTCATACGCCGGTCAACCGGGCTCTGTTTCAGCGGGTTGAGATGGTCTTGCGGCTCTGGCATCTACTGACGGTTCCCATCACATTCGTGCGCAAGCCCCAGCGGCGCAACTTGCGGTCTTTGTCCACTATTCGCTGAGTCCGTCATGCCACTCGCCTTCCTACTTGCCATGTTCGTGTTGCCCACTGCGATCATTGCGCTGGCGGTCTTACTGGCGCGCGTGACCAGGGAGCGGCGCGATTGATTCAAGAAGCTTCCAGCGTCCAGGTGTCAGCCGACCCCTTTGCCGTCGCCGCCTTCATCGCCTACCTGGCCGTTATCATCCTTATTGGAATCCTGTCAGCCCGCTTCTCTTCCGCCGGCGTCAGCGAGTTCTTTGTCGGTGGCCGCAAGATGCACCGTTATGTCGTGGCCCTGTCCGCGGTCGTTTCGGGGAGGAGCGCCTGGCTGCTGCTCGGCGTCACGGGCATGGCCTACTCGCTGGGGGCGGGCGCCGTCTGGGCAGTAACGGGTTACATCTTCGTAGAGTTGTTGCTGTTCCTCTTCTACGCCCGACGCCTCAGACATTTCAGCGAGGCGCACGATTGTGTGACCGTTCCCGACTTCTACGCTGCGCGATTCGGAGATAAAGACGGGCGCCTGCGCACGGTACTGGTCGCCATCATTCTCATCTTCATGGTGGGGTACGTGTCTTCACAGTTCGTTGGCGGAGGGAAGGCGTTCGCAGCCAGCTTCGGATTGAATCCGACGGCAGGGATCCTGCTCACCGCGCTCATCGTTCTCTGCTACACGGCTGTGGGTGGCTTCTTGGCGGTAAGTCTCAGCGATACCCTCCAAGCTTGCATCATGATCGTCGCGCTTGTGGTGGTTCCCTTTATCGCGATTGCGGACGGGGGCGGATTGATGGCGGTCATTGCAGAGCTGAAAGCATTCGACCCGACGATCGTCGACCCTCTGGCTTTGAGCACTGGCGTCGTAATCGGCTTCCTTGGCATCGGCCTGGGTTCTCCCGGCAATCCGCATATCATCGTTCGCTACATGTCGATCGCCGATCCGGACCAACTGCGCGCGTCGGCGGTTGTCGGGACGGTCTGGAACGTGGTCATGGCCTGGGGCGCGCTGTTTATCGGGTTGGCCGGCCGCGTTTACTTCCCCGACGTTGCGATGCTGCCCGATGCCGACACCGAGAAGCTCTATCCGTTGCTGGCCGCTCAGCATCTGCATCCCGTCGCGTTCGGGATAGTCGTGGCGTCCATCTTCGCCGCCATCATCTCCACGGCTGACTCGCAGCTGTTGGTCGCCGCATCCAGCGTCGTGCGCGACTTCTACGAGAAGATCCTGCACCCCGGAGCGCAAATCCCCCAGCGGCGCCTCGTACTGTACAGTCGTCTGGTTGTGGTCTTGCTGGTGGCGGCGGCATTGGCCGTGGGGCTAATAGCCGAGGCACTGGTATTCTGGCTGGTGCTCTTCGCCTGGGCCGGCCTGGGAGCCTCGTTTGGTCCCACATCTATTCTGGCGCTTTACTGGCGACGCACGACCCGAGCCGGCGTGATCGCCGGACTGCTGGCGGGCACAACGATTACCATCGTTTGGGAACTGACTCCGGCCCTGAATACGCTGATTTACGAACTGATCCCAGCCTTTGCCGGCGGCTTGCTGGTGACGATCGCGGTCAGTCTGTTGACTCGACCGCCTGAAGACGTGGAGAGTCTGTTCGCGAGCATGCAGGGCAGATGAGCGCGGCCGGCGGGTAAACGTTGCCCGGCAGCGCGGCCGCAGCGATAATCTGTAGCTATGCTTCGGGTCACTTTCTTGGGAACATCGTCGGCGCGGCCGACCGTCTCGCGTAATACCAGTGCGTTGGCCGTACAGCGAGGCGGCGATCTCTTCCTATTCGATTGCGGAGAGGGAACCCAGCGTCAGATGATGCGGTACGGCGTGGGTTTCGCGGTGCGGGAGATCTACCTGACCCACATGCACGCGGACCATTACCTCGGTACGATCGGCTTGTTGCGGACGATGAGCCTTCAGGATCGTCACGAGCCGCTGACGATTTACACTCCGCCGGGCGGTGATGATTTCCTCGAACAAGCTGTCGGCCTTGAACTGGAGGAGCTTTCCTTCCCGGTGATCATACATTCGCTCGATCCCGGGGCATCGGTTTGCCATGACGGCTATGCCGTTGTCGCCTTCGCTGTCAGTCACCCCGGTGGTGCCAACGGGTATGTGGTGAATGAGAGCGCCCGACCCGGTCGCTTCTATCCGGAGCGGGCACTGGCGCTAGGAGTGCCGGAGGGCCCGCTCTTCGGTCGCTTGCAGCAGGGCGAGCCCGTGGATCTAGATGGCGGTCGCTCGGTGCAACCTGCCGAAGTACTGGGACCGCCGCGTGCGGGGCGCGTCCTGGTCTACACCGGCGACACGCGCCCGACTCGCAATACGGTGGAAGCCGCGGCCGGCTGTGACGTTTTGATTCACGAGGCGACGTTCTCGGAGGAGGAGGTCGAGCGTGCCCAGCAAACCGGGCATTCGACGGCCCGTCAGGCCGGCGAGCTGGCGCGCGAGGCGGGGGCGCGACTACTTGTCCTCACACACTTCAGCGCCCGCTACTCGGAGCGGGCGCATGTGTTGGAGCGCGAGGCCAAGCGCGCCTGCTCCGGCTCCTCTGAGGTCCTCGTGGCGCATGACGGTCTGACGTTGGAGATTCCGTTGCGCGATTGACGGACCGAGGGATCATCGATGTCACAGCAATTGGTTATAGCGATCGACGGGCCGGCGGGTTCGGGTAAAAGTTCCACGGCACAAGAAGTCGCCCGGCGCCTGGGTTTCCTGCACCTCGATTCCGGCGCTTTTTACCGGGCGTTTGCCCTCGCTGCTTGTCAGCGCGGCTGGTCTAGCCCGGCCGGCGTTGTGGCCAGCCAACGGATCCCGCAGCTGGCGGCCGAAGATGTCGGCGCCGTCGTCGTGGACGGCAGCGTTCGCGTGCGGCTGAACGGCCAAGCGCTGGGTGAGGAGATTCGGTCACCGATGGTCACAGCCTGCTCATCAAAGATCTCCGCTTATAGCGAAGTACGTCAGCGGGTCAACGTTCTGCTCCGCGAACTGGCGTCCAGCTACCGTGGAGGTATCGTTTGCGAAGGCCGCGATATGGGAACGGTCGTATTTCCCGATTCGAAGCTGAAGGTATTCATGGAGGCCACTCCCGAAGAGCGGGCGCGGCGACGCCTCTTGCAGAGAGGGGATCCGGTTACGGCCGCCAGCCTGCGAAGCGAGACGGAGAAACTCGTGGCCCGCGACACTTACGATTCGCAGCGCAGCGAGTCGCCGTTGCGGAAGGCGTCGGGCGCTCTGGTAGTCGACACGACCGTATTGAGCTTCGAAGATCAGGTCGAGCTGATCGTTTCTGCGGCAAGATCGCTTCTTGACATAGGTTAAAGCCCCGGGCTAGATTGGGAAGCTAATTTAAAAGGGCGCGGCTTAGTTCCTGTGGCGGAAGAAGTTAGCAAGCGGGTCCGGTACACTTGCCACCGGGTGCACGCCAGCGCCCCTTGCATTTAACCTCAACCAGGTGGGTTCGCCGGGTGCCGGGCGTCGGCGAAAGCGTAAAACCGGATGCAAAAACAGAACAACGAGACAACCTCAGACGACGCGCAGATCCCCGACCTTACACCGCCGACCGCCATGAGCGCCGACCCGGGCGCCAGTGCGAAACCCGTTGCGGAGAAGAAAGCCGCGTCGAAGTCCTCCGAGCCAGAGCTTACCGCAGACCAGGTCGAAAGAAGAGCCCGAGAGTTGGGCGTACGCGCCGATCTCTTCGACGAACACGAGTACTCCGACGAGGAGTACGAGCAGATGCTGTCGATGTACGAGGACACCCTCAAGAACATTGAAGAGGGTGAGATCGTGAAGGCAAAGATCGTGCGCGTCACCGAGACCGCGGCAATACTGGACCTGGGCTTCAAGTCGGAAGGATCGGTGCCGCTCGATGAATTCCGAGCGGCCGAAGATGTGCAACCTGGAGCCGAGGTCGATGTCTTCCTCGAGCGATTGGAAGATCAAGAGGGTGTGGTCGTCCTCTCGAAGAAGAAGGCCGACTTCTTACGTGTGTGGGAGCAGATAAAAGAGGCCTACGACGACGATCGGCCGATCACTGGAATGATCAAGAAGAAGGTCAAAGGTGGGGTCACGGTCGACATCATGGGCGTCGATGCATTCTTGCCCGGGTCGCAAGTCGCGCTCCGCCGGGTTCCCAACGTGGATGATCTCATCGGTCAGGAGTACGAGTTCAAAATCCTAAAGCTCAATAAGCGTCGGCGTAACATCGTCGTATCACGCCGTGTCATTCTCGAGCAGGAGCGGAGCGAGAAGCGCGAGGAGCTGAAGACTGAGTTGGAAACGGCCCAGGTCCGCACGGGCATTGTAAAGAACATCACCGACTTCGGTGCCTTCATCGACCTCGGCGGTATGGATGGATTGCTCCACATCACTGACATGTCATGGGGACGGGTTGGCCACCCGAGCGAGATCTGCCAGATCGGTGAAGAGATCGAGGTAAAGATCCTGGACATCGATTGGGATCGCGAGCGCATTTCGCTGGGTCTCAAGCAGATGCAGCCTTACCCCTGGAAGGACGTAGAGAACCGCTATCCGGTTGGCTCACGCGTCAGGGGCAAGGTCGTCTCGATCACCAACTACGGTGCCTTTGTCGAGCTCGAGCGCGGCGTCGAGGGTTTGGTGCACATCTCAGAGATGAGCTGGACACGCAACATCCGTCACCCATCGCAGCTTGTTTCGATCGGGGATGAGATCGAGGCCGTCGTGCTCCGCGTGGACCCGGAAGAAGAGAAGATATCGCTTGGCATGAAGCAGGCCGAGGAAGATCCCTGGCTCAGCCTTCCGGAGAAATATCCTCCCGGTACACGGATCCGCGGCAAAGTCCGGAACCTGACTTCTTTTGGTGCCTTCGTTGAGGTCGAGCCGGGGATCGATGGCCTGGTTCACGTGTCCGATATGAGTTGGACTAAGCGCATCCAGCACCCTTCTGAGGTCATCAAGAAGGGTGATGAGGTCGAGGTCGTCGCCTTGAGTATCGACGTCGATCAGAAGCGGATCTCTCTTGGGCTCAAGCAGACCGAGGATGATCCCTGGTACAACCTCGCCCAGCAGTATGCTCCGGGCACCGACACCAGTGGCACTGTCGTGCGGCTTCTGGACAAGGGGGTCGTTGTCGATCTGGGTGAAGATGTAGAGGGATTCGTTCCGATCTCGCAGATCGTGGAAGGCAAAGAGATCGAGAATCCCGCTGAAGTGCTTCGCGACGGAGATGTGGTTCAGCTGAAGGTGATGGAATCTGACCCGATCAATCGCAGGATTGTACTTCAGGTAACGGAGATTCCAGAGCGCAGCCCTGAAGAGCTGGCGGCGATGGCGGCGCCGACCGAGCCCGCGGCGGAACAGGCGGAGGAAGTCGAGCCTGAAGGCGAGGCATCGGTAGAGGTGGCAGAGCAGGTTGAACCCGACGTCAGGGCTGAAGCCGTCGAGCCTGAAACGGAAGGACAGGTGGATGAGGATGTGGAGAGCGTGGAGGAGTCCTTCGAGGATGAGGAAACAAAAGACACCTAAAGGGCTGCGCTACATGAAGAATCGTATCGAGGGGGCGGACGATTCCGCCCCCTCATCTTTTCGGCGTGGCGGCCCGGTCTTCGAGCGGCTAAGATCTCGTACAATGCGCCTGTTAAGATCTCAGCGTTGGACGCCGCACGTCGTTGGAGCGGCGGTCCTTGTGATTGCCGGCTTTAGCTTGACGTGTGCTGGTGCCCGGGGGCCGATCGGTTCCGGTCCGGTCGCCACGCGACCTGCGACGCCGGAAGAGAAAACGCTTGAGCGAGATGCGTCCCAGGTCTATCAGCAGGCGCAAGAGCGGTTCGAAGAAGCGAACTACGCCGTCGCCGAATCCCTCGCCAACAAGATCATCGCTGATTACGGAACGACCGAGTGGCGCGGCCCGGCGCTGCTGCTCTCCGCCCGTGCCGCCTTCGAGCTCAATCAAGCGGCGACAGCACGCGCCAGAGCGGGGGAGTACCTGACCCTCTACCGGGCGTTTGACCGCCGGCGCACTCCGGCACTTATCCTCATCGCTCGCACTCATCATCTCGAAGGCCGGCCCGGCGAGGCCGCCGACAGTCTACTGGCTATACCCGGCATCGGGCGCGATGAACGCGAGGAGGCGGCGCAGCTGGCGCGCCTGGTCGTGGCCGAACTCGGTGTCGGTGAGATCGAGGCGATCATCGCACGTTGGCCGCAGGACCACGCGCTACGTTCGGTATTTGAAGTGGAGCGGGCCTCGCTGCTGCTGGCGGCGGGACGGCCTAGCGAGGCACGCGAGGCAGCCGGCCAGGCGCTCGAGCTGGACCCGTTGGAGGCGGACCGCAGGCGCGCGCAAAACATCGCCGCCGGCGAAGTGGAGACCGAGCAGTGGAGGCCGATCGTCGGAGCGATACTGCCGATGAGCGGCCAGTTGGCGGCTTACGGGCGTATGGCCGAAGAAGGTATCCGCTTAGCCATCGAGGAGTACAACAGGCGCCACTTCGACGAAGTCACTTTGGTGATCCGCGACGATGCCGACCGCTATGAGCGCGACGCCGATTTGGCGCGCGAACTCGAGCGGCTGGGAGCCGTCGCGATTGTCGGGCCGTTGCGCGCGGAGGGGCTCGAGTTAGCCGCAAAGGGTCGCCGGGACCGCGATCTGCTGATAGTCAGCCCGACCGCGCTAGAGAACTTGAGTTTTGCACGGAACACCTTTTCGGTTTGGGGCGTCACCGAGAGGGTCACGCAAGATGCCAGAGCCCTGGCCGCATTCGCGGTCCGTGATCTGCAAGTCTATCGCTTCGCTGTGATGTACCCTGGCACCTTGGAAGGACGTATGCAGCTGGCGGCGTTCTCGGATGCCGTTCAGGCGCGGGGCGGCACCGTGGTGGCCTCTCTGGCCTACGAAGACACCGCAACCACCTTCGATCTACCGCTCGCCTATCTGAAAGAGCTGCGTCCGCAGGCGATCTACGCGCCGGCCAGCAGCCCGGAGAGCGTGATTCAGCTGGCGCCGCAATTCTCTTACTATGGCTTGAGAGGTGTGCAGGTGCTGGGCGACGCGGAGTGGTCGGCGCCGAAAGTCCTGCGTCTGGTTGAGCCGCGCTTCATCAATGGCACCGTCATCTCGACGTTTCTCGACCGGACCAGTCCTTCGGTTCGTTGGTCTGAGTTCGTGGAGATGTACGAGCGTAAGTACAGGAAAGGGGTGGATGACAGTCTGGTGCCAGCCCTGGCTTACGATGCGACACGGCTCATCCTCTCGGCCTTGCCGTGGGGCTATCCGCGGCGCTCAGCGGTTGCCAGGTCGTTCGCTGAGATACGCAGTCTTCCCGGTGCAACGGGTGTGTTCACGGTCGATAACGGAACGATTACCCGCCGGCCCTTCCTGCTTCAGTTTAAGGACCGCGAGCTGATCCCCGCCTATGATGAGTTCAGAGCGGAGCGAACCGGCAGCGAGTGGGAGTTCCGCCGATGACAATGCGAGACAAGCTGAAGCGTCTGCGCGAGCTGCGCGAGCAGGCCGAGTTGGGCGGTGGCAAAGAACGCATCAAGGCGCAGCACGACAAGGGCAAGCTCACCGCCCGCGAGCGGCTGGACCTGCTGTTGGATGAAGGGTCTTTCCGGGAATTCGACCGCTTCGTCACGCATCGCAGCAGCGAGTTCGGTCTCGGTGAGAAGAAGTTCCTCGGCGATGGCGTCGTTACCGGCATGGGCCGAATCCATGGGCGCCAGGTGATGGTGTTCTCGCAAGACTTCACCGTCTTCGGTGGCTCGCTTTCTGAAGCGCACGCCGAGAAGATCTGCAAGATCATGGATCTTTCCATGAAGGCGGGCTGTCCGGTGATCGGACTTAACGACTCCGGCGGTGCGAGGATCCAGGAGGGTGTGACGTCGCTGGGTGGCTACGCTGAGATCTTTTGGCGTAACACGCAGGCCTCGGGCGTGGTCCCTCAGATCAGCGCGATCCTCGGGCCTTGTGCGGGCGGTGCTGTCTATTCGCCTGCCATCACCGACTTCATCTACATGGTCGATGGATCATCCTACATGTTCGTTACGGGGCCGGATGTAGTTAAGACGGTAACTCATGAGGAGGTCGACTTCGAGCAGTTGGGCGGTGCCAAGACGCATGGCACGACATCCGGCGTCGCCCATTTCGTCTGCGAGTCGGAGCCTGCGTGTCTGGAGAAGCTGAGAGAACTGTTTCACTATGTCCCCCAGAACAACTTGGAAGATCCGCCTCGCGGTTCCGCTGACGATCCAGCGGATCGCATGGATGAGGCTCTGCTTGACGTAGTGCCGGATAATCCGAACAAACCGTATGACGTACACAACGTCATCGCGCGGGTAGTCGATGAAGGCAGCTTCTACGAAGTGCACGCCGAGTATGCGAAGAACATCGTCGTCGGATTTGCTCATCTCGGCGGCAACACAATCGGTATCATCGCGAATCAGCCGGCCGTCCTCGCGGGTGTGCTCAACATCGACAGCTCGTTGAAGGGTGCGCGCTTCGTTCGCTTTTGTGATGCTTTTAATATCCCCTTGGTGACCTTTGAGGATGTGCCAGGCTTTTTGCCGGGCGTTGCACAGGAGCATGGCGGCATCATCAAACACGGTGCCAAGCTGCTATATGCCTATTCCGAGGCGACCGTCCCCAAGCTAACCGTCATTCTGCGCAAGGCATACGGCGGCGCCTACGACGTTATGAGCTCGAAGCACATCCGGGGCGATTTCAACTTCGCCTGGCCGACTGCTGAGATCGCCGTCATGGGTCCCAAGGGTGCGGTGGAGATTCTGTTCAGGCGCCAGATAAATGAAGCCAAGGACTCCGCGGCGGAGACGGAGAAGCTGATCGCTCAATACCAGGAACAGTTCGCGCATCCCTATATCGCGGCGTCGCGCGGCTACGTGGACGACGTCATCGATCCGCGTGAAACACGGCCACGTTTGATCGAGGCGCTCGCCTTGACGCGCAGTAAGCGCGAGCCGGGGCCGCCGCGCAAGCACGGAAACATCCCCCTCTAATGCCGAAGAAGGTTCTGATTGCCAATCGCGGCGAAATCGCCGTTCGCATCATCCGGGCGTGCCAGGAGTTGCACATCGAAACCGTGGCGGTTTACTCGGAGGCGGACCGCCTGGCTCCCCACGTCTGGCTGGCTGACGAGGCTTATCAGATCGGTCCGGCGAGGGCGGCGGAGAGCTATCTGTCCATCGTTCGCCTGCTCAACGCAGCCCATCGCTCCGGCTGCGATGCTATCCACCCTGGATATGGATTCCTGGCCGAGAACGCCGACTTCGCCGGTGCGGTGGAGTCGGAGGGCCTGACGTTCATCGGCCCCACGGCCGAGACGATCGCGTTGATGGGTGACAAGACGGCGGCGCGCCGCGCTATGGAGGCTGCCGGTGTCCCGGTTGTGCCGGGTACGCGCGAGGCGTTGGCCGATCTCGACGCGGTTCGTAGTGCTTGCCAGCAAATCGGTTACCCGGTGTTGCTGAAGGCGGCGGCGGGTGGTGGTGGCAAGGGGATGCGCCGTGTCGAGCGGGATGCGGACCTCAAGTCGGCTTGGGACGGTGCGAGGCGCGAAGCGCAGGCGGCTTTCTCGGACGCGCGCGTTTACGTCGAAAAGTATCTGCAACGACCGCGGCACATCGAGTTTCAGGTGCTGGCCGACACCCATGGCAACTTCATCCATTTGAACGAGCGCGAGTGCTCGATACAGCGGCGGCATCAGAAACTGATCGAGGAATCACCCTCGCCGGTGATGACGCCGGAGTTGCGCCAGCGGATGGGAGAGCAGGCGGTTGCCGCGGCGCGTGGCGCGAATTACCGCGGTGCCGGGACGATCGAGTTCATGGTGGTAGGTGATCAGTTCTACTTCCTCGAGATGAATACGCGCTTGCAGGTCGAGCATCCTGTGACGGAAATGGTCACCGGCGTGGATCTCGTACACGCGCAACTGCGAATCGCAGACGGAGAAGCCCTGGGTGAGCAGCCGGTCGAGCCGCGTGGCCACGCAATCGAGTGCAGGATCAACGCCGAGGATCCTTACAATGGTTTCCTTCCGGCCGGTGGCCGGATCGAACAGCTGCGGGTCCCTGGCGGCCCCGGTGTTCGCTGGGACAGCGGCATCGTCCACGGTACCGAGATCGGGCTTCATTATGATCCGCTCGTTGCTAAGCTGATCGTCCACGCCAGCGACCGAGCGGGTGCGATCGAACGGATGGCGCGGGCGCTGGATGAACTGCTGATTGACGGGGTGGCCACCATCGCTCCTTTCCACCGGCGCGTCATGGATGACAAGGACTTCCGCAGCGGCCAGTTCCACACGGGATACCTCGATGAGCACCCCGATCTGCTGGCCGATCGGCCTGTGGATGAGAGCATGAGGGCGGTGGCTGTCGTCGCCGCACTGCTGGAAGACGGGCAGCGCAAGCAGGTCAGGGTCGACAACAGGCAGGGATCGAGCGACGCCGAACGCGGATGGCGCCGTCCCGGCGGTGGTTGGTCGACCCGCGGCTGGAACTTGCGGAGCTAGGGTCCCCACCAGTCAAAAGGACTCGATCACGAACAGCGAAGAGGCCGCACCACACGACGACGCCGGTTCGCGGCATGTCGCAGCCGGCGAGGTAGTGGAAATCGCCACGATTGTGGCGGGCGGGGACGGTCTGGCCCGCAGGGCCGCTGGCTCGGTCGTCTTCGTGCCGCGAACCGCGCCTGGCGAACGAGTCGAGGTAGAACTGATCGAGGTCCGCCGCCAATGGGCGCGGGCGCGAACACTACGCGTGTTGGATCCCAGCCCTGACCGCCGCACCGCGCCATGCGAGTACTATGCGAGGTGCGGTGGTTGTCAGCTGCAGCACCTGGTGTACCCGGCTCAGACATCGGCCAAGGCCCAGATCGTAGCTGATAGTTTTCGCCGCTTGGGAGGCCTCGACCTTGACTTGCCGGAGATCGTCGCTGCGCCTCAGGAGTTCGGCTATCGGAACCGCGTGACCTTCGTGCTCAGACGAACGGCTGATGGCGTTGTCGCCGGCTATCACGCTGTCGATAGTCCAAGAGATATTGTCGATGTAGATCATTGCCCTCTGGCGGAAGCTTCCATCAATCAGATTTGGCGGGCGCTGAGGTCGAACTGGGGGACAAACGCCGAACGACTCCCCAGCGGCAGAGAGCTACGCCTCACGCTCCGATTGGGCGACGGAGGCGCCGTAGGGTTGGCGATTGAGGGGTGGCGCCAGGATCACGGTGATCCGGCTGCGCTGCTCGGGGCGGTCGAGAATCTGGAAGCCATCTGGGGCGTCGCTGAGCGGGGAGAGATCGTCTGGTATTCCGGTCAGCGGATTCTCGAAACGTCGTGGGGTACGCAGCGACTCGCGCTGGCCGGGTTGGCTTTCGTTCAGATCAATCGCCTCGTCGCGGAACTGCTCGAGGCTCACGTTCTTGAGGCATGCGGCGACGTGCTCGGGCTCAGAATCATCGACGCTTACTGTGGATTCGGCGCTCGGGCTCTGACACTTGCCTGGCAAGGCGCCCGAGTCGTCGGCATCGATACGGACAGCCACGCGATTGGCCGCGCTCGCGAAGTGGCGGTCGAGTCAGGAGCGCCAGCACGCTTCATCCCGGCGCCGGTCGAGCAAGCGCTAGCTCGAGAGCTACCTGTCGATCTCGTGTTGCTCAATCCGCCGCGCCGCGGTGTGCCGGACGCCGTCGCTCAGGCTCTGGTCTCTCGGCCGCCTCAGCGTCTCATCTACGTCAGCTGCGATCCGGCGACCCTTGCCAGAGATCTAGCCCGACTCGAGAACAGCTTCGAGATCCTGTCGCATAAGGCGTTCGATATGTTTCCACAGACGGCGCACGTGGAAACGGTTGTCGCGCTATCCCGGCGGCGCGCCGGTTGAAAGAGGGGAGACGGCTTGGCCGCCTCCCCGTTTACTCGAAGCTACCAGCGTGGCGGCTTAGCCAATCTCCGCTAGGGTGGATTGGTAGCGGTCTGGGCTCAGCGGCACGTAGCCGACCTGCGGAACCAGCATCGATGCGTTAGTGAGGTAGTAACGGACAAACGCCGCGACCTCGGGCCGCTGCATGGCGGTCGGGCTCAAGTAGATGAACAGCGGACGCGACAGGGGCGAGTACTCGCCGCTCTGGACCGTCTCCGCGGTGGGCGTTACGCAACCCGCACCGCCGTCGACAGCGACCAGCTTCAGTTTGTCGGTGTTCTCAGCATAGTAGGAATAGCCGAAATACCCGAGAGCGTACCTGTCCCCGGCTATGCCCTGCACTAACACGTTGTCGTCCTCGCTGGCGGTGAAATCGGGTCGGCTCGCGTCCTCCTCACCAACGATCGCTTCGGTGAAATAATCGAAAGTGCCCGAGTCGGTGCCGGGTCCGTAGAGAATGATCTTTTCGTTCGGCCAGCCGGCGCGCACCTGGCTCCAGCGGTTAACCTGGCTGCCCGGTTCCCAGATCCGTTTCAACTCGTCAACCGTCATGCAGGCGGCGAAGTCGTTCTGGGGGTTCACCATGATGGCCAGGCCATCGTACGCGACGGTCAGCTCGATGGGCTCGACACCATTGGCCCGACAGGTCTGCAGCTCGCTGTCTTTGATCGGCCGCGAGGCGTCGGATATGTCGATTTCGCTGGAGCAGAACTTCTTGAAGCCACCACCGGTTCCTGAAATCCCCACGGTCACACGGACCGCCTGGTTCTCGATCTGAAACTCTTCCGCAACAGCTTCGGTGACCGGGAACACGGTACTCGAGCCATCGATCCTCACGGCTCCACTCAAGCCGGCCTCTTTTTCAATTGCCCGCTCGCCGCCGCCACAGGCCGTCAGC
>JBFJOD010000036.1:0-23483 GCA_041617795.1 Gemmatimonadota bacterium
GCTGAACAGCTTCGTCAAGCGTCATGCCAGCCGGCACGTAGCCGTTCAGCATGTCGTGGGCGCTGGTTTGATCTGTGACCAAGTCCAAGATGACTCTTCGCTTCACGATTTCCGGCAGAACATCGGCACAATTGCCCAGCAGACCCACCGACACGGGCTCGCCACGCTCACGTGCTCGCAGCACGATCTCGAGCGCTTCATCAAGATCGGCGGTCGACCGGTCGAGGTAGCGCGTCTCCAGTCGCCGCTGGATTCGCGCCGGATCAACTTCGACAGCGAGACACGCCGCGCCGTTCATCGTCGCTGCCAGTGGTTGCGCACCGCCCATACCCCCCAATCCTCCCGTGAGAACCAGACGTCCCTCCAGCGAGCCGCCGAAGTCCTGCCGCGCGGCGGCGGAAAACGTCTCGTACGTCCCCTGCAGAATCCCCTGCGTACCGATGTAGATCCACGATCCGGCCGTCATCTGCCCGTACATGATGAGTCCCTTGCGCTCCAGATCGCGGAAGTAGTCCCAGTTGGCCCAGCGGCCCACCAGATTGGCGTTGGCGATCAAAACGCGTGGCGCATCCGGATGAGTTCTGAAAATGCCCACCGGCTTGCCGCTCTGCACCAACAGCGTCTCGTCGTTCTCCAGTTGTCGCAGCGACCGCACGATCGCTTCGTAGGCCTCCCACGAACGTGCTGCTTTGCCGGAGCCGCCATAAATGATCAACTCCTGCGGCTTCTCTGCGACCTCTGGATCCAAATTGTTCATCAACATCCGCAAGGCCGCTTCTTGCTGCCAACCTTTGCAAGAGATATCCGTACCACGCGGTGCCCGCACCTCGCGCGAACTCCCGATAGCCGTCGACATCATGACCTCCATCGCTCTGTGCCGCCCAAGGCAATACCCTACCCGCGGTCTTCCTGCCGATAATCGAACTTCACATCCGGTAGATCGCTGAGGTTAACCCTGAACTCGAATAGAAAGTTGCCGTTCGCGGCTTCTAAGAACTCAAAAGTCGCTGCCCAGCGGTGCAGATCGCGCCGCAAGCTGAGGGCGTGGTCCACGAACTCGCCTTCTTCCACGTCGTACTGCGTCCGCCAGGTCAGCGTCCAGTTCTGTGTGGGCTGGAATCTCAAGTTTGCGCGGACTGACTGGCGCGTCGGTCGCGGGTCCTGTCCCTCCACGGGTCGCTGGCGCACCAAGCTGTAGTCGAGACTGATATTCCAGGGTGCGCGACGCTCGCGCCGCCCGGGTTGGCGCTCCTCTTCCGCTGGCGGTTGCTCTTCCTCGAAGTCGAAGGGCTGAGCCTCGGGAACGATGCCGCGCCCCCGACTGACACCGCTGCTCGGCTCGCCGAACAGGCCCGAAAGTGTTCGGTCACCCAGCGAAAAGTTCAGGTTCAACTGGCTGAGGAACGGATCGAAGCGCCGATCCCCACCGGCCAGTTCCTCGAACAAGTCATGGTCCACGCGCAGAGTCAATCCCCGGATCAAATCGGATGTGATCGAGTTCGATAAGCGATCGGTCGTTAGCTCCTTCTCGACGAAATCGTACGTCAACGCCGACGTGCGAATTGCCAGCAATGTGAGCTTCCGCGATTCTGGAGGCCGTCGCGCCTCGGCCGAATCGGCCGTGGCCGTGGCCGTGGCCGTATCCGCCTCCTCGCGCGGCTTTAGCTTCCCCTCGAACGTCTGAGATACCGTCAAGGTGAGCCGGTGTTGCTTGGCAACCTCGGATGCGCTGAAACCCCGCAAGGCCGCCAGCTGGGAGGACGGCTGCACTTCCGGGCTGTAACTCCAACTGAATCCCGGCGAAAACTTGTGTCGAACCCTTTCCAGAGGGCCGACCCCCGGGAAGAACCCGTAGACGTCCGTGTTGAGGTTGGCACTGACCGAGACCCGCGTTGGAGCTCGGACGAAACTGAGCCCCGTTTCGTTCGATCGAAACAGCGAGCCATCCAGATTGACTGCCGGCGTCAGGCTGGTCGACCCGATGAGTCGCTGCTGGTAACCCAACGAAGTGCGCCAGTTCAGCCTCCCCTCCTTGACCTCCGGAGCGAGGACCAACGTATCGACGCTGATAATAGTGTCGGCACCGATGATTGTTGTATCGGGTGCAGTGAACAATGTATCGGGTTTGTCCGTCACATCTTCGCGGTAACTGCCGCTCGAGCTCCAGCGCAGGTTACCCAACGCCAGATTGGATGTGGCACCCGAGGTGAGCGATGTCCGATCCGGCTGACTTGGTGACTCCGATGTCTGGCGGTTGAGATTTGTGCTTCCCGTCCAGGTCAGACCATTGTACCAGCGCGCGTCCAATGGTGAGCGCGCCGGCGTCAGCACGATCGGTGCAAGGGTCAGTGACAGCTGCGGCAACGTTGTGGTCGTCGGCTGCCCAGGGCCCGTCTCGGGATTGGACAGCGGCTGCACGCGCTGGCCGGCGAGGTTCAGCGTTCCCCAGTCGAAGCGCCGCGTAAAACCGATGTCCGACCTGATCTGCTGGACCAGCCGCTCGGGGTTGAACTCGTTCTCACGCTGAAACTGCCGGTTCGAAACGAACTGCACGGCCGCACGCAAATCCGCTCGTTCCCCGAATCTCTGGCTGTGGTTCCAAGAGAAAGACAGCTCTCGATCGCCATCCGGCAAGAAGAAGTGGGAGTAGCCGATCCGGCCGTTCAGAAAGCGCTCCCGCCAGCGATAGCGATAGAAACCATCCACCCGTGTCCAGGTCCGGCTCCACCAGTCCAGGCTTAACTGGGCGTCCATGTAGTCGCTAATGGCCCAGTAATATCCGAGGTTGGAGACATGCCTGCGATGGCCGGCTGAATTGCGTACGACGTCGTTGACGCCGAAGCGGAAAGCCAGGATTCCGCTATGCCGACCTTGTCTGATGTCTTGAGCGATGAAGGGGAACCAGAAGACGGGCACATCCCCGAAATAGAGACGCACCGGCCACGCCACGACGATGTGACCGAGCACCAACTTGATTTTGTCCGACTCGAACCTGTAATGAGGCTCCGGCAGATCGCACGACGTAAAATGTCCGCCGCTCACCCACAGCGTGTCGCTGCCCTCCAGCGTGAAGTTGCCGGCGACGTTCCAGACCTCCCACTTGGTGCGGCCGCCGACCATCGTACCGATCTTACGCTCTGTGTGGTAGTAGAGGGGTCCTTCTTCACTGTCTACCTCTTCACCTTCGGCGTTGATCAGCTTGGCCTTGCCGTAAGCGGTGATGAAGCGCTGCTCCCCTTGATAAACCACGGAATCGGCGGTCAACCGTTCACCGGCACGCTCGATCTTAGCCCGTTCCCGTATATGTATCGCACGGTCCAGAGTCGAGAATTGAATCGTGTCACCCTGATAGACGACCGTCTGGTAACCGGGCCGTTGCATCAGTAGCAGCATGATGGAATCAGGATCGGGAAACGGCTCACCACGATCCATTAACGAATCAGCGAATAGCGAATCTGCGAACAGAGAATCGGGGAACGCACGGCGTAAGCTGTCCGGCACGGTAGCTCGCCGTCGCCGCAGCTCCGGTCTCGTGGGTTTTGTCGGCTGGGCTTTGGTCGTGTCTTGTTGTGCAGGGGCTGTGCCGAGTCCGGCAGCTAGCTCGGAGGCTTGCAGCTCGGCGCTCGGCACCGCAATGCACGCCAGCAGCAGGCCGAGTAAGGCGAGCTGCCTGCGACCCCAGGTGGGCTCACTCCGCGACCGGCTCTGGCGTACTCTCGGCAACGTGCCGGCGATCCACGATCGCCACGAGTAGGATAGAGATCTCATACAACAGTACGAGCGGCCCCATCATCATTATCATTGTCCCGACATCGGCCGGCGTGAGTATCGCCGACAGAATCGCCACCCCCACAATCGCATGTCGTCTGAAACGCCGCAATGTCTTCGCGGTTATCAACCCAAGAAAAGAGAGCAGCACACACACCAGCGGCAACTCGAAGATGATCCCAAATGCGAGGATTAGGCGCGTGGCGAAACGCAAGTACTCGCCGATTGTAATGATCGGCGATAGCGCCTGTGTCTGAAAGCCGAGCAGGAAGCGCAGGCCGAGTGGCAGCACCAGGAAATAAGCCATCGCCACACCCGCGAGGAACAGGACGAATCCCCCGACCAGCGCCGGAATTGCCGCTTTCTTTTCGCGGTCGAACAGCGCTGGAGCCATGAAGGCCCACACATTGTAAACGATTACGGGCAAGGAAAGGATGAGCCCCACGACAAACGACAACTTCAACGTCACCGTCATCGGCTCCGTCGGGCTCGTGAACATTAGCATCCCGTCCGGGATCAGCGGAGTGATCGGGCGCTTGAGCAAGCCGATGACGTCGAACTCGGTGACCAGAAAGAAGCCGCCGATCGATAGGACTAGGACCGTCATGCCCACCCAGATGAGCCGGGAGCGCAACTCATCCAGGTGATCGAGGAAGGGCATTTCCCCAGCACCTTTGGCTCGTTTCACTTCTTGTCCTTCCGCTCCTTGCGCGTCCCTTTGGCGGGCCGATCGGCTAGCGCTGACTCGAGGAAATCGAGCTGCGCCGTGTCATAGACCCCTCGATCCGCCAGCTCACGAATGGTTTCCAAATATTCCTCAGGTTCCTGGAAGTTCGTGTACACCGATGCAAATCGTACGTAAGCTACCTGATCGAGTTCGCGTAGCTGATCCATCACCCGCTCGCCGATTTGCCAGCTTTCCACTTCACCTGACTCGCTGCGTTCCAGACTCTCTTCCAGAGCATCCACAATCGCTTCGATCTGCCCGAGCGTTACCGGTCGCTTCGTGCACGCCCTTTGGATTCCGCGAATCAACTTGCTGCGATCAAACGGCTCGACGCTTCCATCACGTTTCTTGATGGAAAGCGGCCGCTCCTCAACGATCTCGTATGTGGTGAATCGCTTGCCGCATTTCTGGCATTCGCGCCTGCGGCGCACTGCGCGACCTTCTCGGCTCGTTCGCGAGTCGATCACCCGGTTCTTCGTGTGACCACAGTAAGGACAGCGCATGAGGAAGGGTTGGTTGTCCGGCCGCGCGCCGGACGAACAACTAGCGGCAGCTCAGCCGCTGGGTCTGGTCGCGGGCCAGTCGAGCTTCATCACTGCGCGGATAACCGGCCACCACACGTTGGAAATACTCGCAAGCGGTGTCTTTGTTTCCCTGCTCCACCTGAAGCAAACCAGCCTTGTAGAGCGCCGTCGGCGCTGCTCTCGAATTGGGATAGAGCTCAACGACGCGATTATACTCGCGAATTGCGCGCCCGGTGTCCTGCCCCTCTCGATACGTTTCCGCAATGTAGTATTGAGCGTCGGGCGCTAGCTCGTTAGCGGGATAGTTCACCAGGAACTCCTGGAAACCTCCGCGCGCCGTTTCATAGGCGCCACGCCGAAACTGCTCGATCGAAGCAGAGTAGAGGGAGCGGGGCTCGTCTCCCGCTCCCGAATCCGGTGGACCACCGCGAGCCCGCGAGGTGTCAGGAGACAGCGGGTCAACCTCCAGCGAATCCCTGTCCGCCTGCCGCTGCTCCATCCGCCCCCGAAGGCTCTGTAGGACAACCTGGCTCTGGCCCAACAGCTCCTGAATCGCCACGAGCTGCCGCTCCATGTCATCCAACTGCCGCATCAGATCTCCGCGGACGGTGACAACCAGAGATTCCTGGTTGTCGAGGGCTTCCGCTACGGAGCTGTCGAGCGCGGCAACCGCCGTGGATACTGTTTCTTGTCGAGCCTGCAGCGCGGCGAGATCGTCACGAATCCGATCAACGTCTCGCTTCGTGGCACAGCCGGCAGTGCCGGTGACCACGCCAAGCAGCAATACTCTGACAAAGAAAGTCTTCATACTGGGTGACTAGAGTCCCCCGCCGAGCCTGCCCTGGTTCGTCACATTGAACTCAGCCCGACGATTCTGCCCCCAGGCGTTTTCGTTCGACGCTTCGACCAGCGGCCGCTCTTCACCGTAACTGATCGTGGCGAATCGCGCAGCATCCACTCCGTAGCTAACCAGATAGCGTCGCACGGCTTCCGCGCGGCGCTGGCCCAGAGCGAGGTTGTACTCGTTAGAGCCGCGCTCGTCGCAGTGTCCCTCGACTCGCAGCGTGATACCGGGATACTCGCGTAGAACGGTGACCTTCCGCTGCAACACAGGCTCAGCGTCGGGTCGAATATCGGACCTGTCGAAGTCAAAGTGCACGCGTTCCGCTAGGACAGACATGACGCGGTTGCGCTCGGCCTCGCGCCGGCGCCGCTCCTCCTCCTCACGCAGCCGACGCGCCTCAGCTTCCCGCTCCGCCGAGTCGTCCCTCGGCTGGGCCTGCGGCTCGGGCTCGGGCTCCGGCTCGACCACCGGGGGTGGTGAGCCGCCGCACCCCGCGAGGACTACCGCCAACGCGATCGTTCCCAACCAAGCCAAATTCGACCTGCTACGATTCGCCATCTTACACTCCTTAGAGCTTCTCATGGTTTTGGGCCCGTGGCTGAATCTTCTTTGAACCGAGAGGCTGAATCTATACGGCTCGACCAGTCCGGCAAGCGGCTGGCGGCACCGCGTACCAGCCGCCGGATCCGCCCGGTGACGACGTCCAGGATCCACAGACCATTTTGACCATCACGGGTGGAGGCAAAGACGATATGTCGCCCATCGGGAGCCCAACTCGGATCCTCGTTGCGGCCGTCTTGAGTCAACTGCCGGAGACCGCGGCCGTCAGGCGCGACGGTAAAGACCTGAGGAACACCTGCTACCCAGCCATGAAATGCTATCCGGTCGCCGGTCGGCGACCAATCCGGACCGGCGTTGTGCACGCTTCGGTCATAGATATACGGTGTCAACAGTTCGGCCGAGTTGCTTCCAAGTTCTTGAACGAAAATGTGCAGCTGACCCAGCCGGTCCGAATTGAAAGCGACGCGGCGACCGTCCGGGGAAAACGTCGGCGAAAGTGAGTTGGCGAAGCGCACGTAAGTTGTCCGCTCCGGGCAGCACCGCTTGGACAGGTCAAATGTGAAGATCTCCGTCCGTCCTTCGACCGTCGATCCGAACGCCAGCCGCGTTCCGTCCGGCGAATAGGCGGGCGTCAGGTCCAACCCGGGAAGATCGACCAATTTGCGCGCCCGGCCTGGATTGACTTCCAATTCGAAGATGGCCGGATCGTCATCCCTGTACGACATATAGGCTATCCGCTCTCCAGACGGTGACCACGTCGGTGAGAGCGCTATCGAGCTGTCGCTCGTTACCCGGCGCATGCCAAACCCATCGCTGTCGACGATGTAGATCTCCGACCCGCCGGGCGCTTTCTCCACATAGGCAATGCGCGTCGCGGCCATACCATCGCTGCTCGTCGACCAGCGGATTACCCTGTCCGCTCCAGTATGCACGGCCATTCGGAAATCGCGGTGCCGCAGCGGAGGGAGCTCGAAGGCTTCCACATCCTGAAGCAGCCTGAACACTACGTCGTGCAGTGACAGCCGTAATGTTGGCGCGTCTGCCGGCCCCTCCAGCACGCCGAGCAATAGCCACACGGCTCCCAGTTCGTCCCAGAGGTCGTAGTTCACTGGCCCTTCGGCCGGGATCCCGCCTCCCACTGGCATCACCTGCACACGATCGCTGTAATCAAGGTCCCGCAAGATGATCGCGCGAATGCTGTCGGCCAGCTCCTGCAATCCCTCCGGGGCCGATACG
This sequence comes from Gemmatimonadota bacterium, assembly GCA_041617795.1. Classification (GTDB taxonomy): domain Bacteria; phylum Gemmatimonadota; class Gemmatimonadetes; order Palauibacterales; family KS3-K002; genus JBFJOD01. Next base: position 7,661 of record JBFJOD010000036.1, read on the forward strand.
TTCGGCATCACGATTCCCGGACGAAAAGCCGGCTGGTAGAGGATCCCTACCCGCACATCGGTCGGGATGCTGTCACGCTCCTGCGCGGCCAACTCACCCGGAGCCAGCAGCGCCACTGCGTATGCCAGCGCACTTGTCCACCTGCCGATTCGCGCCACCAAGACGCGCTTTCGGCTCTGCCACGTGAATCGATTATGGGTTTCTATGGCTCGCACCGCTCCACTCTCTTCAGGCGATTAGTACCGGGTCGGGTCGAAAAAGAACGATACCCGTAGGTGGTCGGCCGGATAGCCCGTCGGTAGCGGCCCGAATGCCCCTCGGCGGCCGGCGGCCTCGATCGCACCACGCGCTTCCAGATCGAACGCCGGGCTGCCCGAACGGCGAACCCACGACATATCCTCGACCGTGCCGTCCTTTAGGATCGTGAAGGCAAGCTCAGCTTGCAGCTGTCTTCCGCCAGCTGGCGGCCTCCAGTGTCGCTTGATCTGCAGGATGATGTTCGCCAGGTACTCCGGATATGGGAAGGGCGCACCCTCGAGGCGCACGGGCGTGTCTACACCCTGCTTGGCCTGTTCAGGCGGCGCCGCCGGTCGCTCATCCACGGTCGGCTGCGGTTCTTCCTGCGCGGCTTCCCTCTCCTCTTTCGCGGGCGGTGCTTCCTTGCGCGGCTGAGTCGTCACCGACGGCTGCGTCTCGACGGGTCGTGCGGCGGGTTCCGCCTCGGGGGCCGGACGCGGCCGCTCGGGTACAGGAACAGCGCGCACCGGGGCGGTGCGCGGTGCGGCCACGAGGTCCACCCGATAAACAAGCGGTGCAGGCGGAATCTCCAAGCGGGTCGCCCCCCAGATCATGAACGCCAGCAGCACGGTATGGACGCCGAGCGATCCGATGACCGCGCCTGGCGGAACCCCGTCGTCCAGGCCTCGCCACTCGCGTTGAGCGATCAGCCGTGCCATAGCTTCAACGTCTCGATCTTACCTCAGGCTCGGCTACGAGGCCGACGGCATCGATCTCGGCCGCCTTCAACGCTCCAATCACCTTGATCACCACCCCATAGCTAGCCCGTTCGTCGCCCTTCACGTAGACGGCGGGAGTGCCTTTCTGGACCCACACATCCTTGATCGCCGCCTTGAACTCCTCCAGACTGACCTGCGCGTCGTCGATATAGATGACGCCGTTCTGGTCGATCGATACCACAACTGCCTCGGCGGCAGGAAGCGGTGCGACCTCGGCGGTTGGCACTTTGACCTCCACACCACCCTGTAAGATCGGTGCCGTGATCATGAAGATCACGAGCAGTGTAAAGGCCACATCCACCAGGTTGATCAGCTCGATGTCCGCGGTGAGCGGCAACGAACGGTCCTCATACAACCCGTTGTGCGGCATCAGATCTTGCCCTCACGAGCAAGCGCGCCGATGAACTCGTTCGAGAACCCCTTGAGTTCACCGGAAAAGAGACCTAGGCGGCTGGCGAAGAGGTTGTAGCCGATCACCGCCGGGATAGCGACCGCCAGGCCTGTCACTGTCGTGATCAGCGCCTCCGCAATACCAGGCGCAACAGCGGTTATGTTTGCGGATCCCTGCACCGATATGCCGACAAACGCGTCCATAACGCCGACCACCGTGCCCATAAGTCCAAGCAGCGGACTCACTGTCGCGATGATCGCTAGCCACGGCAGTCCGTGAGCCATAGCGTCGCGCTCCTCCACCTGCTCCTTCTCGAGGACGAGCCGCATTGTTTCCACCTGCGCCGCCGACAGACCGGCACTTGGATTGTCACTTCGCGGTCGCAGCCCGGAGAAGAAGGTCATTCCGCGACGAAATACACGCAGGTGCGGCGAATCAGGTAGCGCCGCCACCGATCTGTAGGCCTCATCGAGGTGCTGCGCCTGTGCTACCTCCTCCAAGAACTCCTCGACCAGGGCGCGAACGCGTCGAAACTGAATCCACTTCCAGATAATCAGGATCCACGACATCAGGGAAAAGGCGAGCAACACTGCCAAGATGACCTTGGTCGTGATCGTCGCCTGCGTGACCATGTCCCAAGCGTTCGCAGGCAACGGCTCCTGCACCGACAAGAGCACTGCGAATCCCATCATTTCCCCTTCTCCGCGATCCAGCGGAAGGTCTGCGCAAGTCCCTCGCTGAGATCGGCTACCGGTTTCCAGCCCAGATTTCGCAGTTTGTCACAGGCCAGACTATTCCAAGCCAACTCACCTGCCCGTGCTGGCGCGTGCTCTATGGGAACTTCGCGACCGGCCACGCGCATCAAGGTCGTCGCCAGCTGCTTGACGCTCGTTTCCTTTTGCGTTCCCACGTTGAAAGCCCGGTCGTCCATGTCGGTGCCATCGCCGAGTTTCGCTTCGGAAACCAGCATGTTAGCTGCAACGACGTCGCCAACAAACACATAATCGCGCGTCTGCTCGCCGTCACCGTAAATCGTAATTGGCTCGCCGCTGAGTATCCGGTTGGAGAAGATAGCGACGACCCCAGCTTCCCCGTGTGGGTCCTGGCGCGGTCCGTAGACGTTTGAGTAACGCAGCGCAACGTAGTCGAGACCATGCAACAGCCGAAAACATCGCAAGTACTGTTCACCCACCAGCTTGCTGACACCGTAAGGCGATGCCGGACTTTTCGGCGCCGTTTCAGGTATCGGTCGTTGGCTGGAGTCCCCATAGACCACGCCGCCGGACGAGATGAACACGACGCGACGTGATCCGAACGCGTGGGCAGCCTCGAGCACGTTGAGCAGGCCCATGATATTGACGTCCGCATCGAAGCTCGGTTGCTGAACCGACAGCCGCACGTCGATCTGGGCCGCATGATGACTAATGAGCTCAAAGCCACCGTGGCGCTCGAACAGCTCGCCTAGCTGCTCGTCTCGCACATCCAACTCCACGAAGTCGGCACCGTCCGGAAGGTTGCTACGCTTCCCCGTCGAAAGATCATCCACGATCGTGACCGAATAGCCCCTGGCCAGATAGGCTGCGGCCACCTGCGAGCCAATGAACCCGGCACCGCCGGTCACCAGCACGCTCTTATGCTTCGGCTCCGTCTGTTCCATCCTCTCCAATCCCGAATAGGTATTGTGCTGCTTCCAAGATATCGTGCTCGCGGCCATCTTCTGCCGCGGCTCGCAAACGTGCTGTAGGATGATGCAGAATCTTCTTGAGCAGGTCACGCGTCAGTCGCTCAACCCGCTGCTGATCAGTTTCCGATAGGTGCTCGAGTTGTGACAGCGCCCGGCTCAACTCCGACTGGCGGACGAATTCAGCCTGCTCACGCAACTGCCTGATGAAGGGTACTGCCCGCAGCCCCGAGTACCAACGCCAGAACTTGTCAACTTCCAAGGCGACGATTCCCTCGGCTTTCGGCAACTCCGCCATCCGCCGCTCGTGGCTCGCCGTGACGATATGCTGAAGATCATCGATAGTATAAAGGAAAACGTTCGGCAGATCGCCGATCGCCGGTTCGACATCACGCGGTATCGCGATATCGATGATGAACAAGGGCGAGCGTAACTTGGCCGGCATGTGTCGCCGAAAGTCCGCCAGCGAAATCATCGCATGAGGCGCTGCTGTCGACGTGATAACGATCTCCGTTTCAGGCAGCTGCTTCCAGAAATCAGAGAATGCCACGCTCTCCCCGCCAAAGCGTGCAGCCACTTTCTGCGCACGCAACATGTTTCGGCTCGCTACGATCACGCTGGCGACACCTTCGTTCACAAGACATTCCAACGTCAGTTCGCCCATGTCGCCCGCGCCGATCACCATCCCGCGGCGGCCACGCAACGAGCCGAAGATCTTTCGAGCCAGCTCCACCGCCGCGGACGGAATTGACGCCGCCCCCTCCGAGACGCGAGTCTCGCTGCGCACCCGCCCGCCCACAGCCAACGCGCTCTGGAACAACCGATTGAACACGGCGCGGACTGCCTGGCGACTACCGGTAAGACCGCGGGCCACTTCGTACGCATCGCGAACCTGCCCCTGAATCTGGACCTCTCCCACCACCATCGAGTCAAGCCCGGAGACGACCCGATAGAGATGATCAACGACCGCCTCACCACGCTTCACGTACAGGTATCGTTCGGCCGGCTTGTCCAGTTGGCCGGCCTGCCGGGCGAGCGTATTGATGATATAGGGTATGGCGCTATCGGGATCGGTGAGGTGCGCGTAGAACTCCGTGCGGTTGCAGGTCGAGATCAGCGCGACCTCAGCCACACCGCTTCCGGCGAGCACATGCGCGAGTGCATCGGGGATCTCCGTAGCGGAAAAAGCAAACCGCTCGCGCACCTCGATAGACGCCGAACGATGGTTGAGCCCGACTACCGCGAACGGCATGCCTCAACCCCATATCCCCGATCGTCTTCGCCGATCACACAACCGGACATTCGCGAACTCACCCGCACCTCAGAGGAAGAAACCGTGTTCCGGAATCATCAGCTTGGCCACAAGGTATGCCAGAGATACAGCCGCGAATCCGGCAACGTTCCACAGCGCGGCCTGCCGGCTCGGACGGCTAAAGCGCATCGACAACGCGACCAGCAGCGCCAACCATGCCGATACCGCCCAGATCACCTTCGGATTCGTCCAGCGGAAACCCCCTTCGAAGCGAATCGTCCAGGCCCAGCCGACAGCGATGCCCAGCGTCAATGCAGCGAAACCGGCGATCAGCGCCCACTCCGTCAGCTTGTCGAGCGTCCCGAGCGACGGAAAAAACTCGAAAACCGCACCCAGTTGTTTGTGCTTGAGCTCACGGAACTGCAGCAGGTACATCGAAGCGGCCGCCGCTGCTACTACCCAGCCGGCATAGCCGACGAAGCTTATCGAGATGTGAAATACCAGCCACGGGCCGCGAAATCCAAGCTCGGATCCCATCGGGGCGATCCCGATGATCAAGGCCAGTGCGAGTATCGAAGCGGCAACCGGCGCCAGAATCAGACCGAGCGCCCGCGCAGCCGAGAAAAAGCCCAGGCCGGCCAGGGCCAGGGCGATGAGCAAGGCCAGCGTGGCGAGCGACGGTCCCAAGCCGACGAGGGGCGGTTCCCCGAACTCGGCCCAATAGAAGCCGACGCCCAATACGTGGCTGAATACACCCGCATATACGATGACCGCGCCGAGCGCCGTCGTACCCGGGCGCGCACGGGCGAACCGCAGCGCATATCTAACCGACGCGGCCACATACAGCACCGCGGCAAGGGCATAAGCTGTAACGTGCATGCGAAGAGAATATACCAATAGCCCCCGGATAAACTAGGCCGGCCAGCTGTTTGAGCTGGCCGGCTGGCACCCATGTTTCTGTTTGCTGCGATACCTTTAGGAGGGCATTTTTCGCACCGTGCGAGCCAGAACTCCGACGTCGATGGTCGGATGCCGCATCTCGAGCACACGCAAGGTCGCCGTACGCTCGGTCACCCTTACCACACGTCCGACGGCGATGTGCTCTTCCGGCAATCTCAGGCCGTCACGGGTACGGCGTCGCCCGACATATAGTTCGTACTCGTCACCCAAGGCGACACCCTGCTCACGTCCGACGCTCAGGAAGACCATGTCTTCGATCGACAGAGCCGGCTGCTCATCCTGAACCGCGACCAATTCACCGGTCGGTCCGCTGGCCACGGGTTCCGCAAAGACGCCTCGCTCGAACGTGAACGAGTCGGCCAGCCTGACCTTGTCACCGATCAGGACGCGGTCGAACACCTCTGTGACGACCGCTGTGGAGACATCTTCATGCACCGCTGCGATGGTGGCCAATCCGGTTGGACGGATCACGTAACCCCAGGGCCGCACCTGCCGCTCGATGCGGAACAGCTGCACGCGGTCACCCAGGTTCGGCGGTTCGCCGCCGGGGTGGCTGATGTACATGCGCCCGTAGCGCGGAATCGTGCTGATTGGCCTGACTCCGAAGCCGCGCGGTAAGGTTGCATCGACAACCTCTCCCCTCGGTCCCAACTCGGACAGCGGCAGCAACATCCCTGCCCGGTGGAAGTCGCTTGCACTCACGGCAAGCGCCGGAAGCGGCGGTACCGTTTGATAGGTCAGCGTCTCACGTGTCAGCGCGGGAGGCGTGAAGATCGTCCGCACCTCACCACGCACTTGGGGCTGAGTCGGGCGGGCCACGACCTCATCGGGAGGTCGCACCTCGCCGGGCACGCCGACTTCTCCAGGACCGGGCACCTGCAGTTCTTCAGCGGGATAGATCCAGTGCGGATCCTCCACCACAATCGTGTTGATGCGGTAGATCTCAGGCCAGAGGAATGGATCGCTCAAATAGAAGCTGGCCAGATCCCACAACGTGTCCCCTTCGCGCACCACATGCAGACGACGGCCCTCTTGGGTCTGCTGCTCCTGCTGCCTTTCTTGTGCTTGTAGGGGGAGGGCTACAGGCAGTAGCGCCGCGACCAAGAAAGCGGCCATGGAAAAGAGGTGCTTAGAAGGGTAGGTCGTCACCCTCCTCCAGCGAACCCGCCGGAAAATCTTCATAGTCCTCACCCCCGTTGCTCGGCGCCCTCTGCATCTCGAGAGCACCTTCTCCGCGGCCACCCAACATCACCATATCATTGGCGACGATCTCAGTGCTAAATCGCTTTTGGCCGTTCTGATCTTCCCACTGCCGGTACTGGATCCGCCCCTCGACATACACGCGATCGCCTTTCTTCAAATACTGCTCGGCGATCTCCGCCAGTTTGCTCCAGGCTACCACGCGATGCCACTGCGTTTCCTCCTGCATCTGGCCGTCACGGCCCGACCACCGCCGGTTCGTCGCCACGGACAGTGTTGTGACCCGCGTGCCGCTGGGGGTCGTCCGGATCTCCGGATCACTGCCCAGATTGCCGATGATGATCGCTTTGTTGACGCTGCGAGACATGATACCTCCAGTGGGGACGGTTGGCGTCTGTCCTGCTAACTCTCGACGCCGCCAGCATTATACCCGGCCGTCAACTTATTGTCAACGCAGAGCTTGCTTACCGCCCCTTCCAGCAGAATCTACTCCAAATCGACCAGCTCCAAGCACATGACCCGCGCGTCCTCGACTGGCGCACGGTAGTACCGCCGCCGCCGGCCGACAGGCCGGAAGCCGCGCCGCTCGTAAAGCTGATGGGCCGTCTCATTGCTCTCTCGCACTTCCAAGAAAACCCGCTCCGCGCCCCGCCCGCCTGCCTCCGCGAGGGCCCAGTCCAGTAGGCGCTGTCCGAGTCCCAGTCGCCGCCACTTTCGCGCGACCGCCAGGTTACCGAGCTCGGCCTCACGCAAGACATGCCAGACCACGGCGTAGCCAACGATTTCACCGTCGATTAGCGCCACCCAGAGGTGCGCGTCGTTGCGTCCCAGCAAGTTCCGGAAACTGGTCCGGCTCCATGGGGTCGAGAAGGAGGATCGCTCGATTTCCAAAACGAAGTCCAGGTCGGACTCCCGCATCGGCCGCACTTCTGGTACGAGCAACGACTCGGCCGTACTCAACTGCGCCCCCGCTCTGCCGCAACCCGCCAAGCCCGCACGTAGATCGGCTCCCAATCCGCCGGTTTTTCGACCTCACCCAGGTCGGGCACCGCGCTTCTCAACCAGAGCAAACTGGCCGCCCGGGGCACGCCAAGCTGTGCAGGTAGAATCGTAGTTCCACCCTCCGACTCGATGACTTCCCGGTAGGCCCCGGCCCCCTCACCGACAAAGGCCGGCTTGATTTTCCGCTGCTTGAGCTCGGCCAGCAGGTCTTTGAGCCGCCAAGCCGCCGGCGCTAATAGACTCGCCGGGACTCCGTCTTCGAACGCGTAGCAGGCCGCATAGACTTCACCGCGCCGTGCGTCGAAAAGCGGGCAGATCGGGCCCTCGCGGCCACAACCTGCTGCCACCGCCAACAGGCTCGAGTAGGCGTAGAGCGGCGTCCCCCGCGCCATCACCCAGCCCTTGGCCAGCGATGCCGCGATCCGCACACCTGTAAATGAGCCGGGCCCGCTTCCCACGACAATCGCCTCGATATCATCACGTGAGGTGTCGGTCAACTCCAAGGCGCGCTGGATCGCCGGTAGAATCACCTCCGAGTGTGCGCCCTGGATCCCCAGCGTCTCTTCGAACGCCAATCCATCCCTCCATAGACCCACCGAGCCGAGGCGTGTCGATGTCTCGAACGCCAGCCAGATCTCCGAAGCGCTCCCACGCCTGCCCGCGCGCGGCGTATTGTCGTTCACCATGCGATCAGCTCCGGCGCGGTGCCCAGCCGCTTAGCTACTACTTCACGCTCATCCTCGCGCTTGCCGTAGTCGAGGTTGATCTCCCAGCGATCGTCAGGTTGCTGCGGGCCAGCCCGACACGCCCACTCCAAGAGCACCAAGCTCGATCCGGCCATCAGTTCATCCCAACCGAGCGGGGCAATCGCGTCTCCGGGATTCAAGCGAAACAAGTCGACGTGGTGGATGATGAAGCCCCGGGCGCTGCTGTAGCTCTGGACCAAAGTAAAGCTCGGCGAGGGGATGTGCCCGGTGACTCCGGCACCCCGGCAAATGGCTCTGGCTAGCACGCTCTTTCCAGCCCCAAGCGGACCGTCCAGCGCGATCCACAGCGGCGGTTCGACGCGTTCACCGATGCGTCTTCCCCAACGAGTCAGATCGCTCTCGCTGAAAGGTCGCGGTCCCAGCGCAGCTGCCGCGCTCATCGACGCTGCCCACGCCCAGCGCTGCCTCGGCGCTGGCCCGTCTCCAGCTCGGCTTTCAGCTGGAAGAGGTGATCGCGCAGCTGCGACGCGAGCTCGAAGTCGAGATTTTCCGCCGCCTTTTCCATCTCGGCTGTCAGCCGCTCGACGAGCTCCTCGGGCTCGAGATCGGGAAGGCTCGCCAGTGCTTCCACGGCTCGCGTACTGGGCTCGACTCGCGAGTCGGCGACCGCGGTCGTACGTCTGACCTCATCGACTGACTTGCGGATCGAGCGCGGGGTTATGCCGTGTTCCTCATTGTATTTTCGCTGGAGCTCACGCCGCCGATTGGTTTCCTCGATACACCTGGTCATGGAACCCGTGACCCGGTCCGCATACATGATGGCTTTGCTACGTTCGTTGCGCGCCGCGCGGCCGATAGTCTGAATCAAGCTCTTGTCCGACCGCAAGAAGCCCTCTTTGTCGGCGTCGAGAATCGCGACGAGCGAAACCTCTGGAAGATCGAGACCCTCCCTCAGCAAGTTGATCCCGACCAGTACATTGAACTGGCCCAAGCGCAAGCCGCGGAGTATCTCGACGCGCTCGATCGCATCGATGTCTGAGTGCATATAGCGAACCCTGATTCCCACACCCAAGAGGTATTCGGTTAGATCCTCCGCCATCCGTTTTGTCAGGGTCGTTACCAGGATCCGTTCGTTCCGTGCCGCTCGCTCACGTATCTCGGCGATGAGATCGTCTACCTGTCCCCGTACGGGCCGCACCTCGACGACCGGGTCGAGTAGACCTGTCGGCCGGATGATTTGCTCTACCATCACGCCGCCGGACCGCTGCAATTCGTAGTCACCCGGCGTTGCCGACACGCAGATCGCCCGGGGCACTAGCGCTTCCCATTCCGCGAAGCGCAGTGGACGGTTGTCCAATGCGCTGGGCAGCCGGAACCCGTAATCGACCAAAGTCCGCTTTCGCGATCGATCACCCTCGTACATACCACCGATCTGTGGGATCGTCACGTGCGACTCGTCGATGACCACGAGGAAATCATCCGGGAAATAGTCTAGCAAGCAAGCCGGCCGCTCGCCTTCTGCCCGTCCTGAGAGGTGACGCGCGTAGTTTTCGATCCCTGCGCAATAGCCCACTTCGCGCAGCATCTCCAGGTCGTAGCGGCTGCGGTGCTCCAACCTCTGTGCTTCAAGCAAACGGCCCGATCGCCTCAGAACCCGCAGCTGCTCATCGAGCTCGCCTCTGATTGCTTGGATCGCGCGATCCAGAGAGGGGCGGCCGATGGCATAGTGCGTCGCTGGATAGATGGCAGCCCGCTCGAGTTCGGCTATGACCTCACCCGTCAGCGGATTGATCTTGGTGAGTCGCTCGACTTCATCTCCCCAAAATTCGATGCGAAGCGCCTGCTCCTCATAAGCCGGAAATACTTCGACGACATCGCCCCTAACCCTGAACTTACCGCGCTTGAATTCAAAGTCGTTACGGTCGTACTGAACCGCCACCAGCGATTCCAGTATCGCCTCCCGTCCGACCGCTTGCCCGACCTCGACGACGACCATAAGCTCGCGATACTCGGCCGGATCGCCCAAACCGTAGATAGCCGACACGGAAGCGATGACGATGACATCATTACGCTCGATGAGGCTCGAAGTCGTCCGCAGCCGCAGGCGGTCGATGTCTTCGTTTATCGACGCGTCTTTTTCTATGTACGTATCGGTCTGCGGGACGTAGGCCTCCGGCTGATAGTAGTCGTAGTAAGAGACAAAATACTCCACGGCGTTGTTCGGGAAGAACTGCCGGAGCTCTCCATAGAGTTGCGCCGCGAGCGTCTTGTTGTGGCTCATGATCAACGCGGGCCGACCCCACTGCGCGATGACATGGGCCATGGTGAAGGTCTTGCCGGAGCCGGTCACTCCCATCAATGTCTGCCAGCGCTCTCCGGCCGCGAGGCCGTCGAGCAGCTCGGCGATCGCTACTGGCTGATCGCCCGTCGGCTCGAAGGGGGTACGGAGATTGAAGCGTGCCCGGCCGCTGGCTGGAGGACGCGCAGGTTCGTTTTCCATTTCAGAACGGGGACGGATTATCGGACGACCTGACATAGACGACATCGATCAAGCTATGCGGTCAGGCCGACGGTTCAGCTATCAGCCGGCACCACTAGGTGCCGCACTACCCTTCCAGGCTCTCGAACCACTTATCGATCTTCTCTTCGTCCGAACTGCCGCCTTTCGGACGATCCGCCAGATCATCGGCCGTAGGCAGTATAGTCAGCAACTGCCGCGCCCGCTCGAGCATCGGGATCGCGCCCAGCTTCTCGAATAGCTCAACGGCTCGCTCGGCAGAGGTCCGAGCCTCACCGGGCTTGGCCCGTGCAAATACCTGAGCCTGGTGATATTGGAGAAAGCCTTCACCGTAAGGATCCTTTTCGGTCGTCTCGCCGATCCCTTGTTGAGCGACAACGCCAGCCAACCAGGCATCGCTATCCAAATCGATGACGCGTATCCGTACCGCATCGCCTTCGGCGCGGCGCTCGAACCAACCTTCCTTGCCTTGATAGAGTTGCTCGAGCTGCGATGCTTCCTGCCAGGCCTGCAGCTCATCTCCGAGCTCAAGATAGGCGAGCGCCCGAATGGCCGTCGTCTGGAAATTCTCGCGCCAGGCCCCACTCTCAGGAAGCAACCCGCGAATCTCCTCGGTCAACTCCAGCACCATTGCATAGTCTCCGCGTTCAAACTCCAGCCGAGCGATGCCAACACGACAACGGCGGGCCAGCGACGCATCATCGAGCTCTTCCGCTTCGCGGAGTCCGGTCTCGAACAGGCGGCGTGCGCGATCAAATTCGCCACGCAGCGTCAGCAGTTCAGCGATGTTGACCTGCATGGCGATCCTCTGGTCCGGTACGCCCGCCACCTCCATGCTTTCCAACGCGGATTCCCAATGATGGACGGCGCCATCCCAATCGCCAGCCCGGAAATTCGCCAGCCCGAGGAGATCATGGCAGACTGCCACGCCACCGAGCTCGTCGACCTGGCCGAAAACTTCCAGGGCTCGCTGTGCCAGAGCACGCCCGTCTTCCGGGCTACCCCAGGATACATGCACCCGCGCCAGCCGGTAGGCCGCCTGCGCCACCGTCTCCACGTCGCCGCTCTGCTCCGCAACGTAGAGCGCCTCCTCAGCCATGAGCAGCGCCTCTTCGGCCCGGCCGATCCTTTCAGCAACGACGCACGAAAGGTCGAGCGCCGCCACCAGCTCCTGCGGCATCTCCGCCCGGCGAGCGACATCGACCATGCGACCGGCCAGCGCCGAGACCTCGAACGGTGCCGCTCCCCGCTCCAGCTGCAGCCAGGCCAGCATCGTGCCCGAGCCCAGTTCCATGGCTCGCTCACCGATCTCCGCGGCCTTCTCGTTGATCGCTTCAAGAAGCGCTTCTGCCTCCGGTTCGCGCCCAGTGGCCGCGTACAGCCGGGCCAACCGGTTCTTGATCTGCAGACGCTCGACCTCGTTTCTGGTCGTTCGGGCTCCCACACGCAAATACTGGTCGGCCTCGTATACTGCGTAGAGACGCTCCGCCAGGTCGGCAGCTTTGAGTGACCATTCGTGTGCCTTGCCGCGCGAGTCGGTCATGACGTACAGCGACGCGATCTCATCGGCGATCTCGCTCGCCCCGTCGCCCGCCAGTTGCTCCAGCGTCTCCGCCGCTCGACGCAGCAGGTGGCCGCGGCGCCGGCCAGACACGCGCTTCCGTAATACCCGGCGAATCAGTGGATGGCTGAATCGATATCTCAGCGAGCTGCTTCCCGTCGACCAGTGGCGACCGCCGACCTGCGCAATCAACCCGTACGCTTCTTCAGCCAGGCGTAATTGTACCACGGCTTCCTCGCTACCACGGCCGACTTGCCAAGCCACGACCGTCGAGTCGATGACGGAACCGGCCAGCGTGGCGGCTTCCAGCGTCCAGCGCAGATTCGGCTCTAAGGCATCGACTCGTTCCACGATAGCGTTCTCGATGTCGATGGTTTTGTTGGGTAGTTGGCCGGCGCGCAGCGAGTGGCGGAACAAACGCTTTCGGAGCGCCTCTCGCTCCATCAACAAGCGCAATAGCTGCTCTGCCCTCAGCGGGCTCCCCTGAGCTGCTTCCGCCAGCCACTCCATGGCATCCTTGGCAAGCGGGCCACCCACCAACGTCTCCGCCAGGACCGTGATTGCGTCTCGTTGCAGCTCTGTTAAGGCGAGGTCCAACAAATTGGGCCCGATCTTGTGACGAACGGCTTTGAGCGGCCCGGCATTCACCGACGGCGCTTGCTCGCTGGTGACCAATAGCAACAGAGGGATCGAGCCGAGCCCGCTCCCAAGCCGCGCCAGCAGATCCAAGGATGAGAGGTCGCTCCAGTGCAGATCGTCGATGAACAGCACCAGCGTTCGCCGGCGCGCGATCGCCCGGCAGAGGGCCAAGAGCTGATCGAACAGCGCATGCCGCCCGGCTGCGGGCGACGCCCCGGCCAACCACCCGGGCACCTCGCGACGCACCGTTGCGGCCAGCGCCTCATCATCGATCAGCCCGGACAGTTGAGCCAGCAGGTCGCGAAACGGACCATAAGGCCGGTAGGCGCTTTGTTCCTCGACGCACACCGAACCCAGCAAGACGGCCTCAGGGTCGCGCCGCTTGACGTTCTGCATGAAGCCACGCGCCAGGGCCGTTTTGCCAATACCGACGGCGCCACTCAGGAATACCGCCCGCCCGCGGCCATCCCGACCTTCGCGGATTTCCCGTAGCAGTCTGTCCAGTTGGGCTAGTTCGGTGGCTCGACCGGCCAGGCGAACGGCTTCTTCGTGCTCGCTCATTCCTGATTCTCTTGGAGTGCCAGCAGCCTACCGGCTTTCGATGGGCTACGGTCACTAGGATGCGCGGCTGTCCGTGGGAGGGCTAGCGGAACGGTTCCCGACCGCCGCCGATCAGAAAGTATGCCGCCGCCTCTACGTTCTCAATGGTGCGCCAGACAGGCAGACCAGCCTACTCGCTCGACATCTTCAGTATTCTATCCCATAAACGCTTCGGCACCGGCATGACCGAAAGCCGCGGCAACCGGACCAGCTCCCAGTCCTCGAACCCTTTGCTCGATTTTATCTGCGACAGGCTCACAGGTTTGGGCAACCGCCGCGCGGGACGGATGTCGAACACGACGATTCGCTCATCCTCGACCCCGGGGTCTGGATAGGCAGCGGTCTCGATACGGGCCACACCGACGATTGCCTTCTCCTTGCCCGTGTGATAGAAGAAGGCGCTATCCCCGCGTCGGACCCGGCGCATGTTCCCCAGCGCCTTGAAGTTCCTCACGCCATCCCAGACCGCACGCTTCTCCCGCTGCAAATCTTCGAACGAGTATTCGCCGGGCTCACTCTTCAGTAGCCAATAGCCCGGCATCAATCCACCTCCGGTTGCACATCCGCATCCGCCAGACTCTCGCGCCGCTGGACGCTCATCACGCCCTTCACTTTCCGAACCGCCTTCATGACTTTCGTCAGGTGCGCCAGATTCTCGATTTCCACAACAAACTCGCCTTCCATCCCGCCCTCGATCGCTTTCGTCTCCGCGCTCTGGATGTTCGTGCCGGTATTGGTGATCGCCCGCGCAATATCCGATAGCAATCCGCGTCGATCCGTACCATCGATGAGGATCCGCACGAAGTACAACTGGGCTCGGTCGGTTCGCCAGTCGATCTCGATTCGCCGCTCCGGGTGCTTGCTGAACTTGAGGATGTTCGGGCAATCGCTCCGGTGAATCGACACTCCGCGCCCTCGTGTAATATACCCAACAACATCGTCGCCCGGCACCGGCTGGCAGCACTGGGAGTACCGCACCATGATGTTGTCGACTCCCTGAATCGTTACCCCTTTCGGTGCACCCCGGATCTGTTCGACAATCCGTGTCAGTCTGGAGGGCTTGATGGCTTCGCCGCCCGCTTGCTCGTCCGGCCACAGCTGTCTCAGCAGGTGGGACAGGGCCAGGTCGCCGCGTCCCAGGGCAGAATAGAGGCTATCAAGCGTTTGATAACCCGCCGTGGTCCCGGCCGCCTCGAGTTCGACATCGCTGACTTTCTTCCGCCGCTTTCGCAGCTCACGCTCCAGGAACTCCTTGCCGATTAGGATCGAGGCGCTTTGTTCCTCCTGGCGCGTCCACTGACGGATCTTCTGACGAGCTCGAGCCGTACGGACGAAGTTCAGCCAGTCGGGAGACGGGACCTGCTTAGGGTTGGTGATGATCTCGACCGTGTCACCGCTCTCCAGCTCCCGTGTCAACGGCGCGATGCGCCCGTTCACCCGCGCTCCGGCGCAACGATAGCCGATCTCCGTGTGGACCGCGAAGGCAAAGTCAATTGGAGTCGCGCCCTTGGGCAGCTGCTTGACGTCTCCCGCCGGCGTAAAGATGAAGATTTCGTCCTGAAAGAGGTCGATGCGCAGGAACTCCATGAACTCGTCGGGCTCGCGCGTCTCATGCTGCCACTCGAGGACTTGCCGAAACCAGGCTAGCTTCTCATCGACTTCATCCGGCGCTCCCCTGTTACCCTCTTTGTAGCGCCAGTGCGCCGCGATCCCGTACTCAGCCGTCCGATGCATTTCATTTGTGCGGATCTGTATCTCGTACAGCCGGCCACCCGGTCCAAAAATGGTGGTATGCAGCGACCGATACATGTTCGACTTGGGCGTCGCGATGTAGTCGTGGAAGCGCTCCGTCAAGGGAGTCCAGCGGTTATGGATGACGCCGAGAGCGTGGTAGCAATCCCGGATACTCTCGGTCGTTACGCGTATCGCCATCAGGTCGTAGATCTCCTCGTACGGCTTGTCCCGCTTGCTCATCTTGTTGTGGATCGACCAGAGGTGCTTCGGCCGTCCCTCCACCTCGCAGACCATCCCCGCCTGCTGAAGCTCTTCACGCAGAGGTTCAGCCAACTGACTGATCCATTCCTCTCGCTGCTTGCGACGCTCTCGCACCTTCTTGGCAAGCTGTTTGTAGGCCGGTGATTCCAGATACTTGAAGGCGAGATCCTCCAGCTCCCATCTCACCTTGGCCATCCCCAGTCGATGCGCCAGCGGGGCATAGATCTCCCGGGTCTACAGCGCGATCCTGCGACGCTTGTTGGCAGGCAACGCTTCCAACGTGCGCATGTTGTGCAGACGA
>JBFJOD010000037.1:0-23400 GCA_041617795.1 Gemmatimonadota bacterium
ATATCGCCGAAGCTCTCGGTGGGAGCATCCTCAACGATCATTTGGCGATCGGTGAGGGCGAAACAGCCCGAATGCACTTTTACATCGCCGCCAGCCCCGAGCGAATTCAAGAACTTGATGTTGAGACGCTCCGCGAGCACGCGGCATCGATCGTGCAAACTTGGAAGCAGCGGCTGCGCGATGCGTTGGGTGACCGCCATAGAGCCGACGACGTTCACCGGCTAGAGGAAACGTATTTCGAGGCGTTTTCCCCCGAGTACGTCGCAACGGTTGATGTCGATACGGCAGTCGAGGACATCGACCGGCTCGAGGGGTTGGAGCGCAGCGGGCTGATGCAGGTGGCGGTGGAGCCTCATCTCGAGGGCGATATCGAAGCGACTCAGCTTCGGCTGTTCGTAAGACGCGGGACGATGATCCTTGCCGACACGATGCCGATGCTCGAGAACCTCGGGCTGAGGGTGATCGAGGCCGCGGCACTCGACATCGAAATCGCCGGAAAAGGTGCGACGATTCACACGTTTGTCGTGCAGGGACCCGACCAGGGCCCCCTGGCCATCGATCGCGTCGAGCCGCTGCTCAGCGACACGCTGCGCGGAGTTCAGGCCGGTCGCGCCGATAACGATCGCTTGAATCGGTTGATCATCAGTGCCGGACTGGCTTGGCCCGAGGTCGCTGTTCTTCGCGCTTACTCATCCTACGCCTTCCAGATCGGCGCCGTCCCCAGCCGGCGCGCGTCGCCGGATGCGCTGATCGGCCACCCCGACGTCGCTCGTCTGCTTGTCCAGTTGTTCCGCGCCAAGTTCGACCCCGGCTACACTGGCGATCGTGCCGTCGCCGTGGGCACGGCCAGCGCCCGCTTCCGCGATTCGCTGCAGGACGTCGAGAGTATCGCGGACGACTTGACCTTGCGACGGCTACATAACCTGATCGAAGCTACGGTGCGCACCAGCTACTTCCGCAACCAGGCCCGGGTCGAGCCGTGCCCGCGTGTCACGATCAAGGTCGATTGTTCAATCATCGAGCAGATGACCCAGCCGCGGCCGGCCCGCGAGATGTTCGTTCACGGAACCTGTACTGCCGGTGCGCATCTCCGCTTCGGCCCCGTCGCTCGCGGGGGGATCCGTTGGAGCGAACGGCCCGACGATTTTCGCACCGAGGTCCTGGGCTTAGTGAAAACCCAGCAGGTGAAGAATGTCGTGATCGTTCCGAGCGGTGCGAAGGGTGCCTTCTATGTACGGAAACCGCCCGCTGACCGTTCGGAGCTCGGGGCGGCTGTCCTCACGTGCTATCGGGATTTCATTGCGGGTTTGCTGGATGTAACCGACAACATCGTTCACGGCAAAGTGGTTCATCCGCCGGAGACTGTCGTGTACGACGGTGAGGATCCGTACCTGGTCGTTGCCGCCGACAAGGGCACCGCGGCCTTCTCGGATACGGCCAACGAAATCGCCAAAGAGTACGGGTTTTGGATGGGCGATGCCTTCGCTTCCGGCGGCTCGCACGGGTATGACCACAAGAAGGAGGCGATAACCGCGCGCGGGGCCTGGGAGTGTGTGCGGCGACACTTCAGGGAGTTGGGCAAAGACGCAAACAAGGATCCCATCACTGTTGTCGGGATCGGCGACATGAGCGGCGATGTGTTCGGCAACGGCGTACTGCTCAGTCGGACGCTCAAGCTGATCGCCGCGTTCGACCACCGCCACATATTCATAGATCCAGACCCCGACCCAGAGCGATCCTATGAGGAGCGCCGGCGGCTGTTCGATCTACCGAAGTCCAGTTGGGCGGACTATGACCCGTCCCTAATCAGCAAAGGTGGGGGTGTCTTCCCGAGGGGAGCGAAAGAGATTCGCCTTTCACCGGAGACACGGCAGGCACTGGACACGACAGAGAGTTTGGTAAATGGGCAAGCGCTGATCCGCCTGCTGCTGCAAGCCCCCGCAGAACTCCTCTGGAACGGCGGCATCGGCACCTACGTCAAAGCCGCCAGTGAAACCCACGCTGCTGTCGGCGACTCGAGCAACGATGCGGTCCGTGTCAACGCGGACGAGTTACGCGTCAAAGTCATCGGTGAAGGAGGTAACCTGGGCCTAACCCAGCTTGCGAGGATCGAGTACGCCCTCGCCGGAGGCCGTCTGAATACCGACGCCGTAGACAACTCGGGCGGTGTCGACATGTCGGATCACGAAGTTAACCTCAAGATCTTACTGGCTGCCCTGGTGGACCGCGGTGCGATGTCGATCGCGGACCGGAACGAGCTGCTGGAAGCGGTGACCGGCGACGTGTCGGAGGCGGTTCTGGCCAATACGCGCTCGCAAAGCCGGGCCTTGAGCCTCGAGCGAATCCGCGCCAGCGAGCATCTCAGTGAGTTCCGTGATGCTTCCTATTACCTGGAACGGTATGCGGGGCTCAAACGGTCGCTGGAGTTCTTGCCGGGCTGGAGTCGTTTGCAGGCGCGACAGGAAAGCGGTAAGACGCTGACGCGTCCAGAACTGGCTGTGCTTCTGGCTTACGCGAAGTTGCAACTGAAGCGCGCGATCATCGAATCGAACCTGCCCGATGACCCGGCGCTCGGGCACCTGCTGAGCGACTATTTCCCCGCTCAGATTGTCGAACGCGTGGCAGAAGGCGACCTCCGTGGCCACCGTTTGCAGCGCGATATCATTACGACTGGTCTTACGAATCGCTTGATTGACCTGATGGGTTGCACGTTCATTCCCAAAGTGTCGCGAGACACGGCTGCAACTGCGACGGAGGTTGCACGCGGTTGGTATGTCGCCGCCGAGATCGCAAATATCAACGATCTGCTCAGCAAGATCGCAGCGAATGAAGAGGGAATACCGGCAGAACAGGAATATCGCTGGCTTTTGACCATCGAAGGTGTGCTGGAGCGTACTGTTAGATGGGCCGTCGAGAACTTGCCGGAAGACGCCGAGATGAGCGATGCGATCGAGCGCTTCAAGGCGCCGGTTGCCGAACTCTGTGCTGCCCTTCCGACAATCGCGCACGGCTCACAACGGGACGCTTTTGAGCAGACCTTCGAGGAACTGAAAGACAGCGGTCTGCCACCAGGGGCCGCCCAGCAGATCGCCGCCTTGCAGTTCTTGGGCGACCTAATGGAGGTAACACGCATCTCACGTGAGGTTGGCCAGTCGGTCTCGGAAGTAGGGCGCGTCTATTTCGCCGTGACGGACGAGATCGATTTCGCCGTGCTTTTCGAGCTACTGGACATGGCACCCGGAGAAGATGTTTGGGAGCAGCGCGCCGCCCAAGGCCTGATGCAGGATCTCGGCCAGGCGCGCCGGAACCTCACACTTTCTGTGCTTGCCATCGAGCCGGCTGCTGCGTCGATCGAGGAGCGAATCGGCGTTTTCCGCCATCAGTACACAGCACGCCTGACGGCCATGCGGGAAGTTCTGAGTGAAGTCATGTCTTCAGACAATATCAACGTTGCGGCTTTGACAGTCGCGACTCGCGAGATCGTGCGGCAGTCAAGGAGCGTGCTTCAAGGGCGCCTCAAGGCCAAGGGCACCTAGCTGACCCGCTGCGCGGTATCCCGGAGAGACGGAGGATTTGATGTCCAGCGATCGGCGTGATAAACGCCCGCAGTGGAGTTCTACCACGCGTGCCATCCACACCGCAGCCAACAAGGCCGCCGCCACCGGGCCCGGGCGGGGAGCGACTGTCGGCTCGGCGATCTGGCAGAGCTCGACATTCGAGTTCCGAGCGCCTGAGGAAGTCGCCGACGCGGCAACGGCCTATAAACCGCAGACGTTTTATACGCGGTACGGCAATCCGAACTTCACAGCTGTCGAGGAGGCGGTCGCCGAACTGGAAGGAGCGGAGGGGGCGCTGGTGACGGGTAGCGGTATGGGCGCGATCATGCTGGCGTTCATGGGAACCCTCAAGACCGGCGATCACGTCGTTGCCCAAAAGACCCACTACGTCGGTACGATGAAGGCGTTGGAGAGTTGGCTACCTCGCTATGGTATCGACGTCAGCCTTGTCGACCAGACAGATCTGGCAGCCGTCGAGGCTGCGATCCGCCCGAAAACAAGGCTCATTTACGTTGAAACGCCGGTAAATCCGACCCTGTCGATGACGGATCTGGCTGGCATCGCAGCGTTGGCGCGCCAGCGAGACATCGTTACATGCGCCGATAATACCTTTGCGACACCGATCAACCAGCGGCCTATCGAGCATGGCATCGACCTTGTCGTTCACAGCGCGACCAAGTATCTGGGCGGCCACAGTGACGTGACCGCCGGTCTTGTGGTCGGTGACCACGAGCGCATCAACTCTCTCTGGAACGCTCTGATCATCTACGGTATGATTTCGCACCCCTTCGAGTCGTGGCTGCTGGCTCGTGGCATACAGACGCTGCCCTTCCGGGTGGCGCGCCACAACAGCAACGCTGCGGCCGTGGCCGCGTTTCTCGAGTCCCACAAGCGCGTCGAGCGGGTCTATTATCCAGGGCTTTCCTCGCATCCACAGCACGGGTTGGCAAAGAAGCAGATGGATGGCTATGGCGGAATGGTAGTGTTCGAGCTGGCGGGTGGTTTCGAGGCGGCTCGCGAATTCACGGCGCGACTCCAGTTGGCTCGTCTCGCCGTCAGCTTGGGAGGCACAGAAACGCTGGCCGTCCACGCTGCATCGATGATCCACGCACGGCTGAAGCCGGAGCAGCGGGCCGCGGCGGGTATCTCCGATAATCTGATCCGCTTGTCCATCGGTTTGGAGGATCCAGAAGACATCATCGCCGACTTCGAGCAGGCGCTCGCAACCTAGCTACTGAGAGATCGCGGTGGTTTTTCGCAAGAACTGTCCGGCTCTTCTGCTACTTCTTCTTCTGGCCGCCTGCACTCCGCCGGCGGCCAGCGCCCAATCGGCGCTTCGCCGCGGGGCCGCAGTCCAGGCGGTGCCGCTGGCCAAACAGGGCGAGTTGTTGTTCGGATTAGGGTTCGCCTACGAGCCCGGCGTCACTGCCCCGCTGATTGCGGTGACAGGCGACCTGTTTCGCTGGGGTATTACGCAGCTCACTTATGCGATCGCCGATGGCGTCATCTTCGAATTGCGTGGAGATCCTTATCGGGTCTTGAGCGTCGAACGCGTCGGCGAGCCCCTGATCGAGCCGGATGATGGAGCGGAGAATGGCAAGATCACCGGCGCGGGCGACTACTTTGCCGATGTCAGTTTCCGGCTCCTCGGCGGGCCGACCGGATTCGCGATGGGTGGCCGCCTGGGCGTGAGTTTTCCATCCAGCGATGAGGCGGAGGGTCTCGGCACCAACACCACCGATGTTCGTGCAACGCTACTGGGTAGCTATGGCCGCGGCCCGTTGCGAATCACCGGCGATCTTGGCCTGGCCATCTTAGAGGCGCCCGTCGACTTCTTTGAGCAGAATGACGTCATCGCCTACAGCGCCGAGCTGCTTTATCGACCTTCGCGGGTGCTGCCGATGCGAGTGTTCGTTGGAGTCAATGGCCGCGCCAGCATACGCGCGACTGTGCCGCCGGGAACCGAAGACACCGGAAAGGTGATGTTGGGTCTGGACTACCGCACGGGTCGTTTCTTGGTTGACCTGGGTGGTGGATTCGGTTACGTGGAGAATTCGCCGGACTGGAGTGTCGCTACCGGCGCGGCGCTTGTGCTCGGCGGCTGACAGAAGAGTTGGGGGGGCAGGCCCCCCCAACGTCTCATGCCACTCTCAGCACCTTCTTCAGGTTCGCGCCTCAGCGGCCGGCGCGTACCGCATCCGCTTCTTCCTCCGTCGGAACTAGCTGGCCGGAGGTCAACTCGAGGACGAGGCGGTCGGCATCATAGATGTCGTCCAGGGCCTCGAGCATTCCACGGACATCTACCGCCACCGACCTGTTCCTTACCGGATCATAGATATAGTCGCCAGGTAAGCTCTCGATGTTGCCATCGAAAATCAGCCCCACGACCTGAAGGTCCGTGTTGATAACGGGAGAGCCCGAATTGCCGCCGATCACGTCCGCGGTAAGGACGAAGTTCAACGGCGTCGCAAGGTCGAAGTTCGCTGGTGGACTTAGCCAGCGATTCGGCAAAGCCCACTCGCCATTCGGGCCAAAGGAGTAGAAGCGGTCATAAAGGCCATAGAAGGTCGTGTAGGGCGGCGCCAGCGTCCCGTTGTACTCGTAGCCTTTTACGATCCCGTCGGCGATGCGCAGTGAGAACGTCGCGTCCGGTGGTATCGTCGTTCCATAAACGTCGAAATGCGCGCGGCCCAGGCGTGACGCCACGGCATTCTGCTGCTGCCCGAGCGACTGGAAGCTTGCCTGGTAGCTGCGCAGTCGGCCGATGAATGCGTCGACGGCCTGAACAGCCGGGTCTTCCATGGTCAGTGCGCCGCTCTCCAGCGCGGCAGCCGCGCGTGCTGAATCAGCCAGCACCGAATTCGCCAGGATCGCATCGGCCGCTGCGGCCGGCGCGCGCCCCTGGAGTACCTTGCGTCCGATCTCGCTCTCGGCGCCCAGGTGTTGTTCGAAGTCTTCTAGCCGCGCGACCAGCAGGGCGCGTTGCAGCGATGCTGGCTGGTTACCGACAGCCAGTAGGCGTTCCTTCATTTGAGATGTCGCGGCTTCCGGTGCCCCGGCATCTCTCTGCGCTATGAAGAGGTGGGCAAGGAACGCGCGTTGCATGACAGCCGATGTGAAAGAGGGAGAGCCGAAGGCAATGAATGCGCCGAAGTCAGATCCTAGCTCCAGCTTCTGCCTCTGGATCTCTGCCATGCGGTCGATCAAGCCGCCGTACTCCGCCTTCAGCGCCGGATCTTTCTCGATAGCCTGGCGGAACTGCTGTTCTGTATCACGCCGGCGCGCCATGTACTCTGGGTTACCCAGGCCTTCCCACATGCCGCGGTAGGCCTTCTGCGAGTTCAGCAGGCCGAAAATCTGGTTGCGAAGGTCCTGCGCTTCGGCCTCCTCTGGGTTCTCGTCGTAATACTGCTGCAGTATCTCCGCACGGCTGCTGATGAAGTCGAGGATGATCTTATCCTGGACCTTACGGCGGAACTCCAGCTCGGACATCGTCTGTAAACGACTGGTCGAGCCGGGGTTGCCGATGACGAAGACGGCGCTGTTCTCTTCGACGCCGGTCCGACTCCAGCTGAAGTAGTTCTTGGTCGAAAGCGGGTTGCCGTCCTTGTCGTAAATGCGGTAGAACGACATATCGAGATTGTAGCGCGGATAGGTAAAGTTGTCCGGGTCGCCGCCGAAGAAGCCGATCTGTAGCTCGGGCGCCATGACCAGGCGGAGATCTGTGTAGCGCTTGAAGACGTAGGCGGAGTACTTCGCGCCGTCCCAAAGCGAGATGATCTCGACTACGATATTCTCGTCCGCACCGCCATGTTCCGCGGCTATGCGGGCACTGATGGCTTCGCTGGTCGACTCCAGGGCCGCACCCATCTCCTCGTCGCTCAATCCTTCTAAGGCCGTCAGCACCTCACTGGTGACATCGCTAATTCGAATGAGCTGGTCGGCCGTCGCCCCCTCGGCGAGGCGCTCGTCCCCAACAGACCGGGCATAGAATCCGTTATCGAGAAGGCTCTCTCCCTCGGTGCTGACCTGTGAGACGCTGCCGCGTGCGCAGTGGTGGTTGGTCAGAACGAGGCCGTTCGGCGAAACGAAGGACGCCGAGCAGCCTTGCAACCGCAGGGCGCCGAGCCGGGCGCGCTCGAACCATGCGGAATCGGGGGTGAAGCCATAGGTGCTGCGGAAGTATTCCAGGGGTGGGTACTCGAACGTCCACATCTTACCGTTGTCGAACTCTCCGGCTCGAACGGTGTCTAGGGCGGCGGCGGGTGCCAGCGCGGTGGGCTGCGTGGCTGCCGGGGCCACTGCCGGTGCAGGCTCCTGGGCGGGGGGCGCCGAGGCGCCACAACCCATAGCCAGGATGAGTCCGGCCAGAGGCGCCAGATGGCCCCTCCTGGCCCAAATGCTCAGTTTTCTCATGGTCTCATTGACTCGTTTCAGGTGTTGGCACTTTCCACTTCGGGTAACGCCCCCAATGTGGCCGTCGCTGAGCGGTCGGGCAACAGACCCGGGCGCCTGGGTGGGTGGCGCGGGCACGCCAGCCCGGGTAGAATTCGACAACCGGCGAGGCCCATTCTGACAGTAGGACTGAGGTTTCCACAGCGAGTCGATGCCGAAGCGAGATGACATAAGAAGTATCCTGCTGCTGGGCAGCGGACCGATCGTGATCGGGCAGGCCTGCGAGTTCGACTATTCGGGCACGCAGGCCGTTCGCGCACTCAAGGAGGAGGGATACCGCGTCATTCTGGTGAACTCCAACCCCGCCACGATCATGACCGATCCCGACCTTGCCGACGCCACCTACATCGAGCCGCTCACCCCGGAGTGGGTCGAACGCGTGATCGACCGCGAGCGCCCGGATGCGCTCCTGCCGACAATGGGCGGTCAGGTAGGCCTGAACATCTCGCTCGAGCTCCACGATTCCGGTGTTCTCGAGAAATACGGCGTCGAACTGATCGGGGCTGACGCCCGGGCGATACGCCTGGCCGAGGATAGGGAGGAGTTCGCTTCGGCGATGAGCCGTATCGGACTTGATGTCCCGCATGGCGGCTTTGCCCATTCGTTCGACGAGGCGCTTGAAGTGGCCGAGCGGACCGGCTTCCCGGCGATCATCCGCCCATCGTTCACGCTTGGAGGCACCGGTGGCGGAATAGCTTATAACCGCGAGGAATTCGAGCAAGTCGCGCGTACTGGTCTGGCCGCATCGCCGATCCGTGAGATATTGATCGACAAAAGCGTCATCGGCTGGAAGGAGTACGAGCTGGAAGTGATGCGCGATCATGCAGACAACGTCGTCATCGTCTGCTCGATCGAGAACTTCGACGCGATGGGCGTCCACACCGGAGATTCAATTACCGTGGCGCCGGCGATGACTCTGTCCGACGCCGAGTATCAGCGGATGCGTGACGCGGCGATCGCCTGCATCCGTGAGATCGGTGTCGACGCAGGCGGCTGCAACATCCAGTTCGCGATTAATCCCGAGACCGGGGAGATGTTGATTATCGAGATGAATCCGCGGGTCTCGAGGTCCTCGGCCCTTGCGTCGAAGGCGACCGGTTTCCCTATCGCGCGGATCGGTACGAAGCTGGCCGTCGGGTACCGGCTCGATGAGTTGCCAAACGCGATCACCCTCAAGACACCGGCATGCTTCGAGCCGGTTCTCGACTACGTTGTCGTTAAAATTCCGCGCTTCGCTTTCGAGAAGTTTCCCAAGGCCGATCCGGTGCTCGGTGTCCAGATGAAAGCCGTCGGCGAAGTGATGGCAATAGGCCGAACGTTCAAGCAGGCGTGGATGAAAGGGTTTCGCTCGCTAGAAAATGGAAGGTCGGGCTGGGCCTGCGGTGATACCCTTCCCGATGACGGGTTGTCCGCGGACGATCACGAGTCGCTGTTGGCCGCCCTACGACGGCCGACCGCCGACCGGCCATTCCAGATCAAGCGAGCACTGCTTTACGGCATGGATGTGGTCGAGATCAGCGAGGCCAGCCACATAGATCCATGGTTCTTGGATCAGCTGAAGCAGTTGGCTGTGGCGGAACGCTGGTACGGGAGTCTAGATGAGCCCACGCGCGAGGCGACGTGGGAGATGAAGCGGCTTGGCTTTGGCGATGGACTGCTGGCCGAAATCCGCGGCGAGCAGGAGGCGGACGTTCGCAAGCGCCGTTGGGCCTGGGAGATGCACCCCTCTTACAAAATGGTAGACACCTGTGCGGGCGAGTTCCCAGCGGCGACGCCCTATCTCTACAGCACCTACGAAGAGGAAAACGAATCTGTGCGCAGCGAGCGCGACAAGGTCGTCGTGCTGGGGAGCGGGCCCAACCGGATCGGCCAGGGCGTTGAGTTCGACTACTGCTGCGTTTCAGCGGCGTTCGCGTTGGCGGAGGAGGGTTACGAGACCGTCATGGTCAACTCGAACCCCGAGACGGTTTCGACCGATTTCGATGTCAGCGACAAGCTCTACTTCGAGCCGCTGACGCTCGAGGATGTACTGGAGATCGTGCGTCTCGAGAGGCCGGTGGGGGTGGTCGTCCAGATGGGCGGTCAGACCCCGCTGAAGCTGGCAACGGCGCTCCGCGATCTGGGTGTGCCGATCCTCGGCACACCAGTGGATGCGATCGACCGCGCCGAGGACCGCAAGCGTTTCGAGGCACTGGCCCGGGAGTTGGGAATCGGGCAGCCGGCGAACGGCCTGGCCACCAGTGAGGCCGAGGCGATCGAGGTGGCGACGCGAGTTGGTTATCCCGTGCTAGTGCGGCCAAGCTATGTCTTGGGTGGTCGGGCTATGGAGATCGTCTACGACAATGATTCACTGAAAGGCTATTTCAAGCGCGCCATCGAAGCGTCGCCCGCGCACCCGGTACTGATCGATCGTTTTCTCGAAGACGCGTTCGAGGCGGATGTGGATGCAGTATCTGACGGAGAAGAGGTGTTGATCGGCGGTGTCATGCAGCACATCGAGGACGCTGGAATCCATTCCGGCGACTCGGCCTGCGTCGTGCCGCCCTATCTCCTACGGGATGAGCACGTGGCGCTAATGAAAGACCACACGCGAGCACTGGCAAGAGCTTTAGGTGTCGTCGGTCTGATCAACGTGCAGTTCGCCGTAAAGGATGGGATCGTCTACGTGCTGGAAGTCAATCCTCGAGCCAGCCGTACCGTGCCGTACCTCAGCAAGGCAACGGGGAACTCGCTGGCACGCTTGGCCGCCCGCTGCATGGTGGGCCGCAAGCTTTCCGAGTTCCAGCTACGCGGCGACGGCGAGATCCCGGGCGTTGCTGTTAAAGAATCGGTCTTCCCGTTCGAAAAGCTGCCGGGAGTCGATGCATTGCTGGGTCCGGAGATGCGCTCGACTGGGGAGGTCATGGGGATTGCGGACTCGTTTGGCCTGGCTATGGCCAAGGCCCAAATCGCGGCGGGCAATCCGCTACCGCTCTCGGGCCGGGTCGTCGTGACCGTTCACGACCGGGATAAGCCCAACGTCACGCCCATCGTCCGGCGCTTCAACGAGCTGGGATTCGAGATCTGGGCGACGGCGGAAACTGCCCGCTACCTGCGAGCGCGCGGCATTCCCGCCACCAAGGTGTTGAAGGTTCACGAAGGGCGGCCGCACATCGTCGATCATATTATATCAGGCGATATCGACCTGCTGATCAATACGCCGCTGGGCAAGCACGCGCAGTTCGACGACTATGCGATCCGACGCGCCGCGATCCAGCACCGTGTACCCTATACGACGACGTTGTCTGCGGCGTCAGCGATGTGCGATGCGGTGATCGCCCTGCGGCACCGAACTCTGCAGGTGATGAGCCTGCAGGATCGGGCGCGGCGCGACCAGGAAGTAGCGGCGGGAAGCTAGTTCGGGCCGGCTCTATTAGTATAGATAGTATAGAACTAGCGGAAACTCTGGGGTCGGGGCGCGTGTACTTGCCAGTATAACGTCATTCGCCGCTCGGCAACCGGGATGTGCGAAGTTCAGGAGGGGTGCGGGGAGCTATGAGCCAGTTGGTGGGGCGCGTCGTCGCGACGGAGCGCAAGCCGAACACGACCCACGAGTTTCATTTCTGGACGGGTCGAGACGCTGTGATCGGCATCGGATCCATCGTCAAAGTTGTCGCCGATGTCCAGACGGTCTACGGAGTCATAGTCGAAGGTTTCAGCTTTACCGATCTCGTTTCGCCGCTGCACGATTATATCGGAGCCGATGCCGACCCGGGAGCCCAGGCTCACGCACCGTCGCTGCGGCCCGAGATCCGGCTGTATTCGGCGGCGGTCCTGCGCCGCGAGCCCGAAGAACCCGTTCAACCGGTCCCGATGGGCGCGGTCTTCCTGGCAAGCGATCAGGACGTCGTCGTTGGGCTGCGGATGGACGCCTACGTCGGCGGCGAGCGTGACACGGGAATCCCGCTTGGCCTTTACACCAGCGGCGGACTCGAAGCGCCGGTCTTCCTCGATGCCGATTTCCTGTTGGGTCCGGAAGCCGCTCACCTGAATATCACGGGCGTCAGCGGGCTGGCCACAAAGACCAGTCTGGTCGAGTTTCTGCTCGCCGCGGTCTTCGAGCACATGCCGGCGGCGAAGGGTTCCGTTGCGGCCGTCTGTTTCAACGTCAAAGGCCCGGATCTGCTGTTCTTGGATCAGCCCGGCGAGTTGGACGACAACGACCTGCGTATGTATGGTCGCCTCGAGGTTCCCGCTCTTCCATTCGAGCACATCCGCTACTACGCGCCCTACAAGGCGGACGGCTGGAATTTGAACACGCTGAGGACGCACTCCGACCTGATGCACAACGTCGAGCCGTTGCGCTGGGGCCTCAAAGAAGTGATGCAGTTCTCTGAGGTGCTGCTTACCCGTGACGATCTCGATGCCAAGGCAGACGCACTGATCGACTTCATTCGTGACAGGGTCCTCGACCAACCCTTTGGTCCAAGCGCCGGCCACGCGGTAATGCGTAACCATGTGGTCCGGACGTTCCGCGATCTTGAAGACTGGTTCGATGACGTATTGGCGTGCTGCGAGCAGGGCGGATCCGATCGCTGGATGACTCACCACACGGCCACGATCCGTAAAGTCAGGAACCGGCTCAACGGGATCGTCAGTCGTGCGCATGGCCTGGTCGTCAACGACGACGCGATCAGCGACCTGCCCTGGGGTGCGTTTGAGGACCGTGCGGTTTATGTGGTGGATGTCGCGAACGTAGAGCCTGAGGCTCAGGACCTGGTCTTCGCCCGCGTCGTTTCGAAGCTGCGTGAAGGTCTGGAAGCCAACAGCCTCGGTGTTAACCACGTGGTGGTCTTTGCCGACGAACTCAACAAGTACGCACCTTCCGATGGCCCCGACACTTACGTGCGGAAGATGCTTTTGGATATCAGCGAACGCGGCCGCTACTTGGGGCTTGTCTTGTTCGGCGCACAACAGTTCCGCTCGCAGGTACACCGCCGCGTGGTCGGCAACTCCGGGTCGGCCGTGTACGGTCGCATGGACATGGATGAGTTGGCGACCCCTGGCTATTCTGTACTGTCAGCGGCGACGAAAACCAAACTGGCAAGCTTGCCCAAGGGTGACCTGATGGTTCGGCACCCTCATTTCACCCAACCGATCTTCGTGCGCTTCCCAAGACCGGCAGTCATGCGCGGGCGTGACGGAATCGAGCGCTTTCCGCCGCGGCGCGAGCTGCCCTTTGAAGATGCCGTAGCTCACGGCCTGCGGAGGCTGGACGGCCGCGCGCCGATTAACGATGTCAAAGACCTGATCGCGGGGCGCGAGCGTGGGGAGGTGTTGCAGGCTTTTCACCACACCCAGCGCCGCAGGCCCAACGACGCTTTTGCCTTCTTCCGGTCCAAGCTGAAACAGAAGGTTCAAACTGAACGGGTCGAAAGGCCGCAGCGGCCCGTGTCGGTGCCAGACGATCCGTACGGTAACGGGTAAGGATGAGCGATCGGCTTATCCCGCTGTTCGGTCTTGGCCTCGCCCTGGCAGCTCTGGGTGCGAGTGACTTATCTGCTCAGAACGGTGGGCTCGATTCCGACCGTCGGCCGGTACTCCTGCGAGTGGCCGGAGATTCCAGCGTGGTTGGGCACTACAAGCTGAGCGTTGTCGAACGCGGGCGCCTTGTGCTGGACATTCCCAGTGACGATCCCCGTGTCCAGTTACTACAATCGGCGACGGTGTTACGCCAGCGCGCACTAGAGCTTGCAGCTACCTTCGTGTCAGTTCCGCGCGCGCCTGAAGCGGAGCGACTCTACCTGGTCTACTGGCTTGGCTACAGAGTGACCGGTGATGAGGCCCGTGGCCTGAGCGCGCTACAGTGGGACAGCATCTTCCAAGAAGTCGGACGTCAAGCCAAACTGCGCCTTTCAGCGCGCGGCCAGCCGGAGCCGGTCGAGGTCGCAGCAGCAGCCGTCCGTCCCGTCGGCCAATCGCTCGATGAAGCGCTGGCCGGTTTGGCGCTGACCTTGCCGGCCGACTCTGCAAGGGTCGGTGCTCGCTGGGAAGGTGAGGTGCAATTGGCTGTGGACGCCCCCGACGGTTCCCGCCAGCGGATAACGATTGCCGTCGTTTATCATCTGGCGAGGCTCGAAAACGAAGCCGGCAGGCTAATCGCGCGCATAGAGTTTGACGGTGATGCGATCGGCGGTGCTGCAGGATTCGCCGAGGTTACCGGCAGGTACTTCGGTGAGAGTGTATTTGCGGTGGACGAGGGGCGCTACGATCGCGTGATGGCATTGGCGAAACTGGAAGTCAGGTGGTCGGACTCCAGCGGTCTGCCGCCCAACCACTCGGTGTACGAGTGGCAGACGGAGTTGAACCGTAACTAGGAGTACGGATGGCTGTTGGCCTATTGGTGTTCCTGCACCTACTCGGCATGGTGTTCTGGCTTGGTGGCATGTTCGTTGGCAGCATCTGGATATCGAGTGCACGCAAGACCGGAGACGAAAGCCTGCTCGCGTTCGCGTACTCGACGGCGCATCGCCTGTATCGCGGAATCGTGGGTGGCGGTGTCGCGCTGTCTATCGTGTCTGGGGTCATCCTGATGTTCGTCACCGACCGTGCCTGGTTCCAACCGTTTCCGGAGCACTGGCTGTTTCAGATGCAAGTCGTTGGTCTGATAGCAGCGCTGGTCACGGTCTTCTACATCATTCCGAACGCCGCGGCGCTGGCGAAGCTGGCGAACCAGTCTGCCGCGGAGAGCGAGCGTTCGGTTTTCGCCGCCAAGGTAAGACGGCAGGCGATTGCAGGTAGCTTGCTGGGATTGTTGCTGGTTTACCTCGTTCTGCTGGGGGCCCTCAGATTCTAGTCGCTGCGCGGCGGACGTCATCGCTCATCTTGGCGGTGTTGTGCTTGTTACCGCTGCAGCCCTCCTGGCAGCTGGCGCAACAAGAGCCGACGTATCTGCTGCGCATCACAGATAGCATCGGTCAAATCAGCCGCTATCGTCTGGTTTTCGACATTCAGATGCGTGCCGAGTATCAGGGAACTGCCGACTTGGACGTCAGGGCGCGGCAGTTGATGGAAACGTTGGCAAAAGGCATGGGGCTGCGCACGGAGGTGGAATACGAGCAGCGCCTGGTGAAGGTTGCGGCGGACGGTACGCGCACTTTCGAAGTTCGCTGGCGTGACTACGACTTCACTGGCGACATCGGAGGACGGCCGATAGCGCCGCCGCCTCAGCACCTCGAATCGACCCGCGAACTGCTTTCACAAAAGGCCCTGGTTAGCACGACACCGACGGGTCGGACTCTTACCGTCGAAGCTCAACACCCTGGCCTGGCTGGGATGGCGAAGCGATTCGAACAGATGGAAGAGGCGATGCCGACGTACTTGCCCGAACAGGCGGTTGGAGTCGGCGATCGTTGGACCAGCGTAGCGAGTTTCCCGCTGGAGATCACTGCGGGGGGTGCGGGTAGCATGGCGCTCGAGCTGAAGCACGAATTGGTGGCCTTTCGCGGGGGGCGCGAGGGTCCGATTGCATTGATCGCGCTGGCGGGTGACTTTTCACGACTCCAGGGAATTGAAGAGGTCGCCGGCGGTGTGCCGATGCATGTTGAGACCAGCTTGACCGGCTCCACGTTGTTTGACGTGGCACGCGGCCGGTTCGTCGAGGGTGAGTACGAGATCGACATGTTTGCGCTGCACGCGGCTGACGGGGTCGAGATCCAGTTGATCGGCCACGCCAACGGCCGGCTCGAGCTCATGGACACACGATGAGGCTGGTCCATACCGCAGATCTACATCTCGGTTACCGTGCCTATCACCGAACGGATTCTCGCGGGATCAACATCCGCGAGGCGGATGTGGCCAAGGCGTTCCGCGAGCTGCTTGACCGTACGGCGGCGCTGGGCGCCGACTTGCTGCTGATCAGCGGTGATGTGTTTCACACCGTCCGGCCTTCCAACGCGGCCATCGCAGACGCCTTTCGACAGTTCTCACGTTTTCGCGAGGAATCCCCGCAAACTCGAGTCATCATCATAGCAGGGAACCACGACTCGCCGCGGGCCGCTGAAACGGGAAACATCCTCAAGCTGTTCGCCGAGATCCCCCAGGTGCACGTGGTCCACCAGGAGCCGAAACGGCTGGCCTTTCCTGACCTGGATACTGCGGTCTTGTGCCTGCCTCACAACTCTCTGGTGGCGGAGACACGTCACGCGATCGAGCCGGACCAAGCTGCCAGCGTCAACGTTCTAATGGCGCATGCGGCCCATGAGAACCTGAAGCTGATCAGCCACTACGGAGCGGCTGTTCTCCCGGCCGATGAGGTCAAGGCTGACGACTGGACTTACGTCGCCCTCGGTCACTATCACCTGTTCGAGAAGCTGGCACCCAACATGGTCTATTCTGGTGCGATCGAGCGCACCAGCATCGACATCTGGTCTGAGGCGGACAAACCGAAAGGTTTCGTCGAGTTCGATACAGAGACACGAGAGTTGGTTTTCCACGCTCTGCAACAATCGCGACCGGTCATCGATCTGCCGCCGATTCAGGGAACCGGTCTGGGCCCGGAGGAACTCGATGCAGCGATAGGTTCGACGCTCGCCAGACTTAAGGGCGGTATCGAGGGTAAGGTCATCAGGTTGCGGCTATTTGACGTGCCGCGCGATATCTACCGCGATTTGGACCACCGAAAGATCCGCGAGTACCGAACCGAGGCGCTGCACTTTCATCTCGACGCGCGGCCGCCTGAGATCAGGCGATACTCGCGTGCCGGCGCTCCCGGTTCACGCACCCTAAGGGAAGAGTTGAGCGAGTTCCTCAAGTACCAATGGAAACCCGGGATCGAGCACCTGGACCGGGATGCCTTGATCGAGTTGGGTCTTGGGTATCTGCAGCAAGCCGAGGAAGCCGAGTCCGCGGAGGGCAGGGAATGAGATGCGATTGATTCGCCTTGCCCTAAAGAACTTCCGTCAGCACGCCGATAGCACGTTGGAGTTTCGGCCGGGGCTTACGGGCATCATCGGGCCTAACGGTGCCGGCAAGACCACGATTCTCGAAGCGATTGCTTGGGCGATCTACGGAGCGCCGGCAGTACGCGGCACCAAGGACACCCTGCGCTTCAATCGCGCCGAGGGGCGAGTCCAGGTCCAGGTCGAACTCGAGTTCGAGCTGCGCGGCGAGCACTATCGCGTGCTCCGAACACCGCGTCGTGCCGAGTTGCATCGCAAAGACGCCGGTGATCCGATCGCCATTGGTATCAACGAGGTCACTCGGCAGCTGACGCGCCGGTTGGGCATGACGTTGCGCGAGTTCTTCAATACGTACTTCACTGGACAGAAAGAGCTGCAGTTTCTCGCCGCTATGGGGGCCGCGGACCGCGGTCGCTTCCTATCGCAGGTGCTGGGCTACGAGCGGCTTCGCCACGCCCAAAACCTGATCCGCGAAGAGCGTAAGGTGCTCAAGGGCCAGGTGGAAGAACTCAAACGTTCGCTGGGAGACCCGGACGAGATAAAGAAAGAGCGGACGGAAGCGGAAGAGCGACTGAAGCAGGCCAGTGCGGAACTGGCTGTCGCCGAACGAAAGCAGGCAGAAGCCGCCACCGCATTCTCCGATCTCGAACCGGCCTGGCACGAGCTCCAGACTGCCCGTGAGCGCGACCGGCAACTAAAAGAAGACCTGCGGATCGCCGCGACACGTTTGGAGCGCGTGTTGCAAGACAAAGCTGAGGCCGCGGCCGAGCTCGAAAGCCTCGAGGGGGCTGTAAAACAGCTCGAACAGCTGGAGGCACAGGTCAAATCGCTGGAGGAGTCGCGGAGTGAAGCTGAACGGCTGCAGGTCTTGGCCGACGCGCACCTTCGGCGGCAGACGCTGGAAAAGCAGCTGGTAGAGCAACGGGAACGAGTCGAGGCGCTTTCGAAGCGCGTGGGCGAGCAGGAAGATCGAGGCCAGGTGCGCGATCAGCTGGCTGAGAAGCTTGCGGGGCAGGAAGGCGTTTGCCGTGATCTCGATACTCAGCTGCAAGAGGCGATCGGCAGCTGGCAGCGCGACAAACAGGACGTCGATGCTCGGCTGCGCATCCTGCGTGGTAGCGCTGAGGAGCTCATCGATCAGATCAAACGCTTGGAGTCAGCGGGTCCAGACGGTACCTGTCCGACATGCAAGCGGCCGTTGGGCTCGGGATACGACGATGTCCTCGAGCTGGTGCGTGGCCAGTACGAGAGTACCGTTCAGGACGGTAAGTGGCATAAGAAGCGCCTAGAGCAGCTGAGCGCAGAGCCGGAAGAGGTGAAGACCGCCCGAGAAGAGTTGGCTCGAGCGCGCAAGCTGAGTGAAGGTCTGGGTAAGGAGCTGGCGATGGCAGAGTCAGCCTTGTCGCAGGCCAAGGTGTTAAGGGTCGAACGGGAGAAGGAGGAGGTTCGAGCGCGTGCACTGGCGGGCGAAATCGCGGAGCTTCCGGTCGGTTATGATCCAGAGCGTCACATCCGGGTGAAAGAAGCCGTGAAGCGTTTGGGCGAGTTGGAGACCCAGATGACGCAAGTCCGTACGCGGCTGGAGCGTCAGGCTCCGACAAGGAAGGCGTTGGCGGAAGCTGAGGAGGAGGAGCGGCAAATCCGCTCGAAAGTTGCCGATCTCGAGAAGGACCGGGCCGGGCTGGCGTTCTCGGAAGAACGCTACGCGAGGTCGAGTGAGGAATACGAGGCGGCGCGTGCGGCGTTCGGCGAGACCCGGCTCGGGCTGGAACGGGCTAAAGGCGAAGCCGAGACGTCGCGCCAGGCCGCCGACTCGGCGCGGCGGGCCGAGCGCGAATACGAACAGGTTCGCCAGAAAGTTGCCGAGCGAGATAGACAGTTCAGGCTTCACAACGAGCTTGATCAGGCTCTGGGTGAGCTGCGCGATGAACTGAACGACCGAGTCCGACCGGAGCTTTCGGAAATCGCCAGCGTCTTCTTGACCGAACTTACGGATGGCCGGTACAACCGAATCGAGATCAGCGACAATTACGAGGTTGTCGTTCTGGACGACGGCGAAGAGAAGCCGGTCATTTCGGGTGGTGAGGAAGATCTGGCCAACTTGGTACTGCGCTTGGCAATCAGCCAGATGATCGCCGATCGTGCTGGCCAAACTCTTTCGTTATTGATTTTCGATGAGGTATTCGGTGGCCTCGATGAGCATCGCCGGGAAGGCGTGGTCCGACTGCTGCAGCGCCTTCAGAGTACTTTCGAACAAGTCATTCTCATCACCCACATCGAATCGATCCGCGAAGGGATGGATCAGGTCATCAGGGTTGACTTCGACGAGCCGAGCGGGTCCAGCCGGGTTCGGGACGAAAGTCCGGGAGCCAGCTACGACGACCTGGTGATGGAGAATATCGCCTCGGTCGTTGGCGGTTGAATCAGGCTAGCCGTCGCCGCCCTCCCTGCCCGTATCTCCTGGAAGCTCGATTGGAGTCGCCGGGATGTCCGCCGAAGGTGCCGGGGCCGGAGCGGGTGCCAAGATGTCCTCGCCCAGCGCGACCACTAGAAAGTCCCTGGCGTGTTCGAGCATCTCGTCTGATGATTCCCTCTCGCCGATCACCATGTAAGCAGTCGCCATCGCGACATAGGCTTGGTAGTACTGCAACGGTATCCCGTTAGTCGAGAGATCCGGCCAGAACTTTCTCTCTCTAAGATCCCGGAAAACGTAGTACTCCTCAAGCAGCCTGCGTGTGCGTTCGACATCCACCCAATAGGGGAACGATCTTCCTCCCTGGATGCGCACGCTAGGTGGCAACGGCACCAGTGAGGGCGACGGCTGGACCGGGCCGGTCTCGAATTTGAATGCGGTTCCCTGACGGACCATCCAGGGCTGCAACTCGAACCGCTCGAAGGTGCCGGTCGTGCTGGCGAAATATATCGGCCGATCACCCGCCGACGACTGCAAGATGCGAAGGACCATGATATCGTTGCGCAGCAAGTAGTCGCCCTGCGCTATCTGACCCTGTACCGGGCTTCCTTCACGGATCGCAACCGTGACCGTGTCCCCGAATACCATGCAGTTTCCGAAATTGTCCTGCGGATAGCACTCGGGTACGGCTGCGATATTTGCATCGTCGAGCTCGAGGATGGAACGCGTTGGCACCGGCCATTCTTGATCCGCGTAGAGGTCAATGGTGTTGTCAGGATCGAACGGCCGTTGGCAAGTGATCAGTGTCGGGTCGAAGAGCGGGTCGGCCTCGCCACACGGGCGGGTGAGGTCTCGAAGCTGCATGGCGTACCAGGGGGTCGCCAAGTAGGAGTAGACAATGACGGTTACGTCGCGCCGCAGGCCTTCTACCTCTTGGAGATACCAGAGCGGAAACGTATCGTTGTCACCGTTCGTAAAGACGATGCCGTACGGTTCGATCGACATGAGGATGTTGTAGGCCCAATCGCGAGCCGCGTAGTCATCCGCTCGGCTGGCGTACTTCCAGTTAAGCAGGAGAGGAAGAAAGGCAAGGACCAGCACCGAGACTGAGCGCCGGTAGTGCAGTGAGCCGAGCTTCGCACCGGCGCCCGCTGTCATCTGGGCCATCGACTGCCAGAGCGCCGCTAAACCGATGCCCGCCCATAACCCCCACTGCGAGAACGACACCATGAAGAAGTAGTCGCGCTCGCGGACCTCACGCCAATCACGCGGAACGGGGATAGGTTCTCCGGTGCCCGCGTCGACAGTCGCAGCCACCGAGTAACCATACTTGAAGTTGAGATAGATGATCAGGCCGAGCCAGACGGTTGCGAAGAGCACGGCGAAGTAGACCCATGACGTTCGATCGGCCTGGAAATGTTTCCAAGCCCCAAACAATCCCAGCAACAGGAAAACGAAAGTGAAGGGCGCTCGCAGCCAGGCAAAGAACGTATTGCTGCCCTCCAGGCTGCGGGCCCATTGCCAGTCGAAGTATTGTGCGTAGTTGATGAACTGCCACTTGATCAGCTTGAGGTCACGTGGCACTTCCCGCGGATAGAAAACCGGGTTCACGTTGAGCGGCGGCTTACGGTATTGCAACCGTCGCAGCGATTCCGCCAGTGCCTGACAACGGTCGTTCGCCGTGTCCGGCCCCAGCAACGAAAGCGGCGGATGCAGCCGCAAGATGTCGATCGTTGCATCCACCACGGATTCACAACGCGGATCCGCCTCGCTGATCACGGGCCGCTTGTCGGCTCGAATTGGCAGGAACAG
This sequence comes from Gemmatimonadota bacterium, assembly GCA_041617795.1. Lineage (GTDB taxonomy): Bacteria > Gemmatimonadota > Gemmatimonadetes > Palauibacterales > KS3-K002 > JBFJOD01. The sequence goes on from JBFJOD010000037.1 coordinate 21,177, forward strand.
CTGGGCCGATAATCCCAAACCCCAGGCCAGCGCAGCGAACGCGTAGAGGCGCCAGCGAACCAGAACCTTGGGATGGACCCAGATGACGTAAAGCACCATGGCCGGGGCGACCAGGAATGCCATCAAGTGGTTTCCGAGGGAAAGGCCCAGCAGAAAGACGATCAAGATCAGCAGGTTGTCGTCTTTGCCCCGCCCCAGATTGTCGCGCCAGCGAAAGATCAGCCAGGTCAGCAGGGCGATAGTCATCAGACTGACCGTGTAGACCTTCTCGTTTACGACTGACTGGTTCCAGACTGTGAATGCGGTAGCGGAGATCAAAGTCGTGGCCCCGGCACCCAGGAGCCGGAACTGCCGGTCTTCGGCAAAGAACGCCAGCACGCGGTGGACGACCAGGAACCAGAAGGCGGCGGCCACAGCGCCGTTTGCCGCTGAGAACAAGTTGATCTTAACCGCTACGGAAAGCGGGAAGGGCGTGAGTAGTATCTCCCAAGTGCGCGCAAGCAGCACGAAGACCGGGTTTCCGGGTGGGTGAGGAATGCCAAGGATGTGGCCGGTTGCGATGTACTCGCTGGTGTCCCAGAACGCCGTGGTGGGCGCGAGCGTTATGACATAAAGGATGAACACAGCCAGGCCGGCGACCGCGGCCCAGCGGTAGGGCGGCTTATACCCGGAATCCGCCGCCGGCAAGCTCGCGCCTTTAGCTGACTTATTCGCCGTCTGCTCGTCTGCTCCCATGGCCTCCGCTTCCCGAGCGTCTTACCACTGCGTTGTTGAGGGTTGGTTGGCTGCGGCGCTCTATAATACGAGTGACCGCCCAGCGCGCCAGACCGTTGCATCGGTGGCGTCAGGGCTCGAGGGAGGCGATCCAGATAGAGTAGCCGCCTCCAGCATCGCGCCGGGCGTAAGCCAGTTTACGGCCGTCAGGCGACACAGCGGGTTCACGGCCTGCCTCCGTCCCGGCTACTGCGGTGGGATCACCTGCTTGCAGGCCCCGCAACCAGATCTGGTCGTCCAGCCGGAAAAAGAGTGTCGATCCATCCGGGGACCAGGCCGGCTCCTCGCCGTCGCCGAGCTCGAAGAGCTCGTTGCCGTCCGGCCGCACCAACGTCAGGATGCGCCGGCCGAGCTCATGGTCGGTACGCTGCTCGGCGCAGGCCACTGCCGGCGCCCCCGCCACGAAGTGCTGGCAGAAATGCGCCTGCGAGCCGCGTCGCTCGAGGCGCGTGAAGGCGATCCATTCACCGGTCGGGCTCCAAGCCGCCGTGACGCCGTCGGTCGTGCCCGGGATCGGCTCGACCGATCCGCTTGCCAGATCCCAAATCAGCAGACGCAAGCCATCGCTGAACACGACCTCCGTGCCGTCAGGCGACCAGCTGGGACGAAACACTAATGTCCCCTCCTCGCCGTACAACCGCTGAAACGGGTGATAGTCGATCTGCCAGACGCCAGGTACTCCGATGGGATGGGGAATGCCGTCGAAGAACCGCCCCTGGAACTCGATCTGCAGCGACGGGCCATTCAGTGGGCCGGCGTCAGCGAAGCCGCGGACGCGCAGCCTGACAGAGGCAAGCCGCGGCTGGGGAAATATCGTGTCGGCTGGCGGCTCGCAGACCAGAAACGCCGGTTGGCCGCAAAGGTCTTCTGGAAACAGCTGAATGATTTGCGCGAACGCCAGGCGGTCGCCAGCCGAATCGGTTGTAGGCGAAATGAGCCAACGCAGCGGCCCGGAATCCGTCTGGACACCGATCAGCGCCTGCTCAGCTGCGCCGCCTTCGAACGGCAAGCTGAGCAGCAAGCCAGGTGTGCCGATACTGTCGAAGCCGGCCGCGCTGTAGATGACACGTGATCCATCCGCGGACCAGGTGGGTGCGCGATCATCTCCAGGGTTGAACGTGAGCCGCCAGAAGGGCTGGCTGGGCGGCTCCCGATCCGGCGGCATGAATGGCTCCACCGCTTCGCGGCAAGCCTGCGACGCCAAGCAGGCGAAGACCACGAGAGCGGCGAAGCGGATCTTCAAAACACGATCTCCAGACCGACGCGCATCGAGCTTGCCTCGCCGAAAAACAGCGACGGGTCGTTGCGGTCAAGTGCTGCGGCCACGCGTGCGCTCTGTAATTCAGCCGCGGTGATGAGACCATCGCTATCCAGATCGATGAGAGGGTTGTAACGGTTCGATTCGCGGGGAATAGGCTGAGCTGTGGCCGGGATGTCGTTCGCCGCTTGC
>JBFJOD010000038.1:0-23357 GCA_041617795.1 Gemmatimonadota bacterium
CACTAACATGTCCCAGGCGGACGTCGTGCAGATGCTCTCCGCCATGGCCGCGATGTCGGAGATGTAAGAAGAGCGCTGGCGCCGGCGCGAAGATCAGTCTACGGGGTTCGCGCTGGCGCCCGTGCCCAGGAGTCGCATCACCTGACCACTCGTATCTGCAGCCGCGACCTGTTCGTTGCTTCTCACCTCATCGCGCCCTATTCTGAGACCCAGCCCACCATCAAATCCCCCGTGCAGTATTCGCTGAATCGCAGAGACAGTCCGATGCTCGAGGCAGGGAAGCGGTAGTCGGCGAACCTGCAGGATCCTGCCAGGCGTTGGGCGCGAATCCCTCGGCGAGCGGTCATCGTACGGATGGCTGCTCCACCATCGAGGCCAACTACACAAAAGGGTCAGTCGTATGAATCGCGGAAACCTCCGAAGTCTCAAAGTTCTTGTTGCTGCGGTAGTCCTGGCATCGGCGCTGGGTCCGTCCACGGCGGCTGCCCAACAAGATGTCACCGGCGACTGGTTCGGCCTGCTCGATGTCGGTGCCGCCAAGCTGCGCATCGTTTTGCATGTCCAGCAGGCCGAGGCGGGATACACTGCCACGCTCGACAGCCCGGACCAGGGTGCCAGCAGTATACCGCTGGACGAGATCACCTATGAGGACGGCCAGCTCGTCTTCCGCCTCGTCGCGGCGGGGGCCGAGTACATGGGCGCTGTAGACCCGCGCTTCACATCGATCACGGGGACCTTCAGCCAGGGCAGCCAGAGCTTTCCGCTGAACTTCGGCCGAAGTATGCCGGTGGCTCCACGGGGGAGTCCCGAGTGGTTGAGTGAGCGCCTGACCAAGCGAGAAGTCTACATCACCATGCGGGATGGCGTGCGCCTGTTCACGTCGTTCTACGTGCCGAAGGACACCAGCCGTACGTATCCGATCTTGCTGCGGCGCACGCCCTATAACATAGAGCCGCGCGGCGAAGAGCGTTTCAGCCCGAACCTGATGTTCAGCGGCCACCTCGTCGAGGCGGGATACATACTCGCATTTCAAGATGTGCGGGGTCGCTACATGAGCGAGGGCCAGTTCGTGGACGTGCGTCCCCACAACCCCGACAAGCAGAGCGAGAAGGACATCGACGAGAGCAGCGACACCTGGGACACGATCGACTGGCTGGTCAAGAACGTGCCCCACAACAACGGGCGTGTTGGAGTCTTCGGGATCTCGTACCCCGGGTTCTATGCGACGATGTCGCTGCCCGATGCGCACCCGGCCTTGAAGGCCGTGTCGCCCCAGGCACCGGTGACCAACTGGTTCATCGGCGACGACTTCCACCATAACGGCGCCTTCTTCCTGCTGGACGCCTTCTCGTTCTACTCGTCGTTCGGACGGCCGCGGCCCGAGCCGACGCGGCAGGGGCAGCCGGGCTTCCGCTGGCCCAATCAGGACAACTACGAGTTCTTCCTTGAGCTGGGTCCGATCAAGAACGTCCAGGCGAAGTTCTTCGGCGACAGCATCAGCTTCTGGCCGGACCTGATGAGCCATCCGGACTATGACGACTTCTGGAAGGCCCGGGACCCGTTGCCGCACCTGAAGAACATCCAGCCGGCGGTGCTGACGGTGGGCGGCTGGTTCGATGCTGAGGACCTCTTCGGGCCGCTCAACACCTACGAAGCCATCGAGATGCAGAGCCCGCCGACGGCCGAGAACCGCCTGCTTATGGGTCCCTGGTTCCACGGCCAGTGGGCGTTCGACGAAGGCGACAACCTGGGCAACGTGCATTGGGATACTACCACGTCCGAGTTCTATGAGGACGTCGAGCTGCAATTCTTCAACTACCATCTGAAGGGTGAGGGGAAGCTGGACCTGGCCGAGGCGACGATGTACGACACCGGCGCGCTGAAGTGGCTGCGCTTCGATGTCTGGCCGCCGGCGAACGTGAAGGAGAAACAGCTCTACTTCCATCCCAAGGGCCGGCTCGCCTTCGCGCCGCCGACTTTGAAGGAGAGCTATGACGAGTACGTGGCCGACCCCCTGCGACCGGTCCCCTACACGGAGGACGTGCACCTGCGGCGGACGCGCGAGTACATGACCGACGACCAGCGCTTCGCGGCCCGGCGGCCCGACGTGATGGTCTACGAATCGGATGTGCTGACGGAGGCTGTGACGTTGACAGGCCCGCTGGTGGCCGACCTGTTCGTCAGCACCACCGGTACGGATGCGGACTACGTGGTCAAGCTGATCGATGTATTCCCCGACTCGTTGCGTGACTATCCGGACAACGACAACGATGTCCCGATGGCCGGCTACCAGATGCTGGTGCGCGGGGAGGTGCTGCGCGGCCGCTACCGGAACAGCTTCGAGAAGCCGGAGCCCTTCAAGCCCGGAAAGGTGACATCGGTCCGCTTCGAGCTACCGGACGTGGCCCATACGTTCAAGCCGGGTCACCGCATCATGGTGCAGGTGCAGAACTCGTGGTTCCCGCTGGTCGACCGCAACCCGCAGACGTTCGTGAACATCTACGAGGCCGACGAGAGGGACTTCCAAAAGGCGACGCATCGCATCTATCATGATGCGCAGCGGCCCTCGAGTCTGAGGGTGATGGTGTTGGAGCGCTAAGCTTGAACTCGTGAAGCCAAAGGGGGGCCACCTCGATCCCATCGAGATGGTCCCCTAGCGATTAAGCGTTGCGAACTAGCGACGAGCGCACGTGACAAGTTCCGCCGGCTTACTTCTGATTCATGGGATCGGCAATCAAGCACCGGGATCGGTCTGCGCCCGCGTCGCGCCCGGGATTGCTGACCCGGGTACTGAGGATGCGTTGTCCGAGCATCCGCAGATGCGAAAGGTCTCGGTGGCCGGCACTCCGGTTACGGTGTACGAGGCGAACTGGTCAGCGCTCAGCTCTCCGGACAACCCACCCCGGGCGCGCCTCGGCATCGACGTTGCGCAAGAGATCGGCCGGACCGTGATGTCGGCCTGGTCGTCGGGCCTGGCACTTCGTGGAATCGTGCGGCAGGGCAGCCGTATCGGAAGTTACGTCACCCTGGGACTACTCCTGGTTATGGGACTTACCGTTACCAGCATCATCGTCGAGTCGGGCGTGCTCAGCTCCGGGTGGCCGGCTCTGGATGCGTACTCCCGAGCGATGCTGGAACCGTCCCCTGCGCCGGAGAGCTCCTGGCTCGCTACGGCGACGGGAATGTTCATGGCGCTCATAGTCATCGTTGCGAGTGTGGCCTGGTATCGCAGCGACGCACTGGCCGCGATCCGCCAGCCCTGGCTGATCCCCCTCACGATCGCCGTGAGCGTTGTGCTGGCGGCAGCGACCCTTCCGCTTTTGTACCTGGGAGCGATGGCCCTGCTAACGCTGACGCTGTTGACGCTATTCGGGCTGTTGCTCAGCGCCGTTGCCAGAGTGATCGCCTCTGTGGTGCGGGGGCTTACCACCGGGCTGGCTCGGGCGCGATTGTCGCTCGTGGCCCGCTGGCTCAACCGTATCACCTGGGTTGTACTCGTGCTGCCCGTTCAAACGATCCAGCAGCTCAACAAGGCGTTCGGCAACATCATCTCGATTCTCCTCTTGGATCGCGGTGCACGCGTCAAGTGGAAAGCCATGGCCTATGGCGTATTGCTTACCGTCGGCTCGCTCATCCTGCTGGTCGTGTGCGAGGTTCTGGTGCTCATCCCGCTCCTGGCGTTCTTTCCATTTTTTCCTGACGCAGAGGCTGGAAAGATCGTCTTTTCGCTTTCTGATAAGCTGATCTTCACCGCGCTGATGCTTCCTGTATGCCTTCTGGTCCTGAAGGGACTACTCCCGGCCGTCGACCTGCTGCTGGATATCACGAACTATCAGCTGGCAACGACGGCGGAGAAGCTCGAATACCAGGCGCCTATTGAAGAGGCCGTCGCGGAATTGGCCAGCGCGGGTTGCGGTGAGGTCTACGTGCTTGCACACAGCCTGGGCAGCGTTCTCGTCTACGACTGGCTCAGAAGAGGTACCGTCGCAGCCCAGTTGGTCGTCGGGCTCTACACCATTGGCTCGCCGCTGAACAAGTTCTGGTTCATCGACCGCACGCAGTCTCAACGGCTCGAGGCCGCGGGAGATCTCGGGTCAAGCCGACTGCGATCATGGAAGAATTACTGGGCGTTGTCCGACCCGGTCTCGGGTGCGCTCAGACAGTACGGGGATCGTGTGAAGAACCGGCGCTTGCGATGGCTGGGTATCTTGCTGGTCAGCCATGTCAGCTACTGGGGCAGCCGTGTTGTGCTCGATGACATCCGCCAGGTTATCACATCTCGAAGGCGGAACGTAGATATTGCGTGAGGAGATCTCGGGCGGCCGAGGAATGACAGCTGAGATGAAAAGGGGCCACCCCGATCTGATCGAGGTGGCCCTTCTCGTGCGTCAAGCTGTTCGCAGCTGTTAGCTGCCGAGCTTGGTCACGTTCTCTGCCGCCGGGCCCTTTGTGCCCTGAACGACGTCGAACTCCACGCGCTCACCCTCGCTCAGGGTCTTGAACCCTTCGGCTTGGATGGAGGAATGGTGGACGAAACAGTCCTTCTGACCGTCCTCCGGCGTGATAAAGCCGAAGCCCTTGCTGTCGTTGAACCACTTGACGGTTCCAGTTGTACGCATTCTGCCGTACTCCTTGTGTGTTGATCGGGTCGGAGTGCGGCGGAGCCGTACTTACCGACTAATCTGTTTGACGCGCGGACCCTCTGCCCCCGCGCTGGGCTCACCGTCTTGGCCGTCCGGCACCTTGCCGAGGCGGCTTTTTCCAGCGCATACGAAAAAAGGACCGGCGTCTGAGCCAGGTCCCTGTGGTGTCGCTGGTGTTCTCAACGGTACATAAGCATAGCAGCACGGCGGTTTCTGTCAATGGCCGGGGGCGCGGCTGGCCCGCTGACTGGACAGGAGGCGCCGGGAGCGTTAAGGTTCAGGGTCAGCAGAAACGGGGCGACGAAGCTATCTTCGCTGCTCACAATCACATACGATCACGGGATTTGAGAGCAAGCAGGATTCCGTGTTTTTTTTTTGGCCTCTCGATGGGAGGGTGCATGGTCGAAGTCCGATTGGAGGAAAACGACAACCTGGAGTGGGCGCTCAAGAAGTTCCGGCGCAAGATGATCCGCTCCGGCTTGTTCAGAGATATGAAGAAGGGCCGCTACTACGAGAAGCCGAGCGTGGCCAAGCGGCGGAAGTCGGCGGCAGCGAAGCGGAGACGCGCTCGCGCCCGGCGGCGCAGTCGCTAGCTCACCGCCCTCCTCAGATCCGCATCGTCGGTCAACAGCTCGTTGCCGCGCTCGATCCAGCGCCCCAGCGGAAGCCGGCCGACGAGCGCCTCGTATTCGAAGCCAGCCAGATCGAACCACTGATGGGCCAGTCGCGGGCTGGCCAGCCATTCGATCGCCTTTAACGCGCTGACCCGCATTTCCAGGGTTGCCGGCTGATCCACCCGGCGCGCGCTCTTTATCGCATGCGCGATCAGCGCCGCGGCCAAGCGGTAATACGGGTCGTACGCAGTTGATTTCGTCAACCAGACCTCCTGACGCCGACGAACGTTGAGGAGTGTGGAGCCGCGGCCAAGGGTGAGGGCCTCTGAAAGGCTGGCCGTTCTCCACTCTGTCGTCGGCTGGCAAGGTTGGCCCCGTCGTTGGGCCTATAGTAACCTAGGTTGAGCCGCGACGCGGCGCGAGAGGGGGGGCTAAAGCCTGTCTGCGGAACCTGTAGCGCAACTGAAGCTGTGTGAGATTTGCGCTTGCTCTCCCGTTCGCCGAACGCAATATTGAAGCTCGCCCGAGCATAATTAACAAGGTGAACTGCGTATATGCAGGCAACTATCCGTCTCGCTGCCAAGGCGGTTCTTTTTTAGTAAGCGTTCATGAAATCATGGCAGGGTGATGTGCACTTACAATGGAGGGTCGAGATGAGAGGACTGAGTTTCGCAGCATTGTTACTGACCGTCGCTGTCGCCGCCTGCTACCCGCCGGCCGCGGAGGAGAGCGCTGAGATCGCCGCGCTGTCGGATCAGTGGGAGGCGGCGCTCAACGCGGGTGACATCGACGCGCTAATGGCACTGTATACTGAAGACAGTCGACTTATGCCGCCCAACGCCGAGATGGGGCAGGGGCTGGAAGCCGTTAGGGCGTCGTTCGGCGAGATGATCGGTGCCGGTCTGAAAGGCGAACTGGAAACCGTCGAGGCCATCGCCAGCGGCGACGTCGGCTACCACGTCGGGACTTACGTCCTGAAGACGGCTGACGGTATGGAGGTCGACCGCGGCAAGTTCATCGAGGTCTGGCGGCAAGTCGCGGGCGATTGGAAGATCGCCAACGACATCTGGAACAGTGACATGCCCGCCGCCGGCTCCGGCACGATGGTGATCGGCACGCATCAAGTGGCCGATGCCGCGAAGTGGCTGGCGGCCTGGCAGGGCCCCGGCAGCCGGCACGAGCTGTTCGCCCAGCACGGCGCGCCCAACGTGCGCGTGTTCCAGAGCCGCGAAAATCCGAGACTGACCGGGCTTCTGATCGAGCTTACGGATGTGCAGGCGTTCGAGGCGATGCTCCAATCTCCCGAAGGGCAAGCAGCCGCGAACCAAGACGGTGTCAACATGAACACGTTGCGCATCTTTACAGAGGTCAAATAGCGGGTTCGGCACAATCCGCCCGCGAGACCGGGCCGGTGCTTCAAATGGGGCACCGGTCCAAGTCTTTCCTGTATGATAGCAAGGCGACGCGGCGCTTCACCCTCCTGCCGTAGCTGGCGCAAGTCTCTTCACTGCTTCAGCCGCATACACCCGCACCTCCCAATCATCATCGTTCAGCGCCTGGGTCAGCGCATCGCGCGCTTGCGGCGATCCGATCTTCAGTAGCGCTACGACGGCCGCGCGGCGGACGTGTGGTTCGTCGTCGTGCATTTGGCCGATGATGGCGGGCAGCGCTTCAGAAGAGCCGAGAATCCCCAGTGACTCGAGCGTCGCGATGCGGGTCCAGGCGTCCGGGTCCTCAAGCAGCGCCAGCGCCTCATCGATAACCTCTGGCGCGCCCAGCTCGGCCAGCGATCGCAGCGCCGTGTTGCGGACCCAGCGCTCTTCATCGTCCAGCAGCCGCAACATCGGCTCCGTGCACCCCGGAACACCGATCGTGCCCAGAGCGCGGAGCGCGTTTCCCCGAACACTGGCCACCGAGTCCCTCAGGGCCAGCACCAGGGCGGGAACCGCTCTCTCCGATGGGGTTCGCCCCAGGTAGTCGGCGGCGAGGATCCGCACCTCACTTTGCGCGTTTTCGAGCAAGGCGACGAAGTGATCGACTGAGGGATCGCCGAACTGCGCCAGCCGCGCCGCGATGGAACGCTGCCGTCTCCAGTTCGGCTCCTCGACCAGCTGTGCCACCAGCTCCTCCATCTGCGCCCTCTGCCCCTCCACGGATGTCAACGCCTCCGTGGTTCTGGCCACTCCACCGCCATAGAAGAAAGCAGAGGCGCCGATCAATACGACCGCATACAGCGAGAGAACGGCGGCCACCTCTCGCCTGCGTTGCGGCTGGTATGTCCCGAAAAGAATGCGGAAAGGAAGGGCAAAGAGTTTCTTGATGAATGCGGGCAGCGGCAGTAGGAGCGGCGCGCTCTGGCGATAGGTCTCGTACGCCTCGCCGTGCCGACGGCGCATGTTCAGCTCCTCCAGCATAGCGACGCCGATGATGGTCAGCGTCGAGATGAGCCACGGAAGGCTCGCATCTATCCCCCAGGAGCGCTTCGGGTACAGTCCCTGCAACAGGAGCAGGTAGACGCCGTAGCTCCAGATGATCCAGCCGAGGTACTGGGGGTGCCGGGAGATCCGGTAGACCCAGAAGTCGGCGACATCTTGCTTGCGCGCCCGGGCGGAAAGCCAGGCGAAGGTGCCGAGAAAGAAGACCAGCAGCCCAACGCCGAGGAAGAAGTAGACGATGGGCCAGTAGGGGTTGAGTCCCAGCTGGCGGAACGGCCATCTGAGCAGGTCGTAGGGTACCCGGATGATCGATCCCAATGCCGCCAGATCGAATGAGATGTCGAGGACCGGAAGCCAGAGGACATTGAGCAGGCCGAGCCCGGCTAGGAAGAACATCACGCCGGCGAACTGGGCGAAGACGGGAAGCATGAAAGCGAGGCCGCCGATGGTGGCGAGACCGGTCCTGCGCGTGGCGAACCCGGCGATGATCAGCAGGATCATCAGGCCGAAACAGGCATAGCCAATGAGGCGCAAGTTGTAGTGGGCGATGAAGAGCTCCGTCTTCAGCCGGCTCATCTCGTTGGCGTGCGAATCGAGATTCGGCGTGGTCACGGCACTTTGCAGGGCGCCGTCGATGAGATAGGGCAGCTCTACCGTCGCAAAGGTCAACCCGATGGTGAACACAGCGGCGAGGGCGATGAGGAATGCGTGCTGCGAGGTGCGGGCGGTCATGTTGTGCGCACCCTTCTCACTTTGGGTTTATCGGAAGGGGCTGCGGACCCAGTGTAGGACGGGGGAGCCTAGAGCGCCAGTGGCGCGACTGCCTCGATTGACACAGCTTGAAGGAAAGATCAATGTCAGCGATAGAACTTCAGGGGATAACGAACGCGGAAATCATGCTGCCGAAACAGCTGAGAATGGGCGCTGGCCGAGAGGCGGCACGCAAGGTGGCGAAGGGCGCGGCCCGATTTGGATGGATCGCAGCCGGCCACGTTTGCGTCGCGTTGGGGGTCATCGGCGCCATGTTGCCGTTGATGCCGACGACCGTGTTCATTCTTTGCGCGGCCGCCTGCTACGCACGTGGCTCCCAGAGGTTCTACAACAAGCTGCTGGCGCACCGCGTCTTTGGTCCGATCGTCCGCGACTGGCAGGAGCGGCGTGGCATGTCGGCCAGAGCCAAACGTTGGGCCGTTGTTGCCATTGTGATCACGATCTCGGCTTCGATTTTCGCCCTGGACAACCTGACACTTCGCATCGTGCTAGCGCTCGTCGCCTTGGTGCTGATTGGTAGCGTTCTCCGCATACGGACCGTCGCCGCGCGCGCTGATGTGGCAGGTGAGGCTCATGGCGGAGCGGGACTTTAGGGCTCGCGCTGCTTCTTAACGAGACCCGCTGCGGGTGGGGTTTCTTTGACGAGTGAGCGGATAATCAAGCCGACGCCAGCCGTCGAGGCCTCCAGCCAGCGGGCGGATGTTCTTGATTCCGCGTTGCCTGAGTATCAGCGCCACCCGGGCGCTGGACGCTTCGTTGGGTCAAGTGCAGTAGACCACGATCTCACCGTGGCGCGGTATCTCCTCGTGGCGCGCATCGAAGTTCTCTACGGGGATATGATTGGCTCCGGGGATCGTCTCGGGCTGCGCCTCGAACTCCAGCGCGTGGCGCAGATCGACGATCTCGATCATCTCACCAGCATCCATTTTCTGCTTTAGCTCTTCCGGAGTGATGCGTGCCACTGCCAGTGCGCGGATAAAGCGACGTCGGCGCACGTACTTCGCTACGAGATAGACGGCGAAAGCGCCCAGCAAGAGTACGAACAACCAATTGCCCAACCGCGCCGCCAGCTGTGAGATGCGCACGAGCTGTTGGTTGAGCAGATAGCCCATCCCGATAAAGACGAACGACCAGACGAGCGTGCCGGATATCGAGTATGAGAGAAAATGGCCAAGACGCATCCGGAAGACTCCGGCGAGCGCGGGCGCTACAGTCTCGAGGGCGGGGACGAGGCGAGCGAGAAGAAGTGCCCGGGCCCCGTGACGCGCAAAGAGCTGCTCGGTCCGGCGGACGCACGAATCGGGCTCGAGTGACATGCGACAGACTAGATTGAGCACCGAACTGCCGCGGCGCCGACCGATCTCGTAGAGTGCAAGATGGCCAGGTATAGCGGCGGCGGTCGCTGTGACGAGGACCCATACGATATCGAGCTCACCGAGACCGGAGAGCGCGCCAGCTGCCAGCAGGACGGGTACTGACGGGAGGGGCAATCCCGCCTGGTCCAGGAGTACCCAGGCGAACAGGATCAGGTAGCCGTGCTCGATGAGCTGACGAGTGATGTCTTCCATGGCCCGCCAAGCTAGTGTCACACGCGAGAATCCCGCCAGGTCTGTGTGACAAGTCACGCATGGCCTGTTGCGCCGAGAGCTTGCCAGCGCGTTGTTTTCCCGGTCGTCCGCCCGTCAGGGCTTGTAGATCTCCGTGTCCGGGAAGGTCAGGGCGAACCCGTACCAGCGGGTGAACATTTGTAGTGGCCGTTCCATCGGCTGCCTTTCCCCGTCCGGGCCGAACAACACGCCGTCACGGATGCTCACTCCCGTATCCAATCGCAGCGTTTTTCCGTCCCAGCGTGCGTCCGTCGCATCGCTGTAGATGGCGGCCAGCGCGTGACCGGATGGATCGAGGTAGACCAGCAGGCGTCGGCCGGCGAGCGGGTCGAACAGAACGTCACCCGCGGCGGCCACATCCTCCAGCGGATAGTAGCGCGCCGCCGCGTCATTCCAAACGCCCAGCCCCACGTCCATCGTCGGACGTCGTAGATCCTCTCCCGCCATCGTCGAGCGGAGCCGCTGCGACAGCACCGGAACCTGCTTGGCCAGCGGCCAGAAGCGGCTCTGCTGGCCGCTGATCGGGCGGTCGGAGATGGCGACCTGCAGATCGGGGTGGGCGGCCAGCGCTTGTTCCACGGTCATGTGGAGCAGGTTGGCGACCGGCATCTCTGCTCCCTGCAACGGCCCGGCCATCGCGCGACCGGTGATGTGGTTCCAGTAGGACTCGGTCCCGTAGTCGGTTAGCAGCGAGACGCCGTCGTACAGGCCGCGAAACACGAAGCGGTAGGTCTTGCTGTCAATCACCGGGGTCATCCTGACCCCTGTATTACAAACCGGTCAAAACGAGACCATCCAGGGCTCGCCCGCGATCTCGCCTTGTGCCACGTGATGATAGGCCATCTGCTCAACGAGCAGCGCCAGCGTCCCCCCGGCGTGCTCGAGCACCAGGAGCGGTGTGTCTTCGTGGACCGCCCCGTCATCCAGAGCCTCGCGCAGCGCTCGCGTGTCGCCGACATTGAACGGTCGGAACCGGGTCGTGTCCATCAGCAGGACCCGGCTGGTGTCGAAAGCTTGAGCCGCCCGGGTTGTTCCCGTTTCCTGGGCGCCGAGCGCTACAGCGACGCCCAGCGTCAAGCAAGACGCGAGGGCGAGGGTGAAAGGCAGTCTTTTGATTTTCGTCGTTACCATGGGATATTGCGCACCCCTTCGCTAAAAGGATTCGCCCAGCGTTATGTAGAAGCCAGAATCTCCCTCGCCGAACCCGAAATCGAATCTCAGCGCGATCCCTTCGGCGCGATTCAACACAAAGCGGATTCCGCCGCCGATCGAGTACCTGAAGTCATCCAACCTGAAGCGGCCCGGTTCTTCAGCCACATCGCCGAACCCTGCGAAGACGACGGCACCCAGCCGCCACCAGATCGGAACGATCCGGTACTCTGCCTGCGCGGCGATCATGTTCATATCGCGGAAGCGACCCAAATAGTATCCGCGCATTAAGTTCTGGCCGCCGAACAGGAAGAGTTGCTGGAAGGGAGGGTCGCCCGTCTCTATTCCCAGATAGCCGTGCAACGCCAGGACGTGAGAGGGAAGGGTGCTGACATAGCCGCGGAGGTCGAGGACGTACCGGCCGAAGTCGTAATCGCTGCCGATCGTGCCTCCGTTCAGGTCGACTGTGAGCTGGTGAAACTGCCCGCTCGTCGCAGCGAAGATGTTGTCGCGCGTGTCCCAGCTGGCGAGTACTTTCGCGCCGGAAACTACGCCGCCGTCGCTGCCGATGATGGCCGCCTGGTCTAGTCTGCCGCCTTCCTCGACCTTAGCCAGCTCGCTGTTCTCGAACTGGTAGCCGACTCCGATACGGAAGGCCGAGAATACCCGCCGCTCGATAATGGCCTGAAGCCGGACGTACCGTGGCGTGTAATCCTCTTCGGCATCATCGGATGTAGCGTTGCCGATACCGTAGAACTTGTCCGGGAATTTGCTGTAGCTGGCGTAGCCGGTGAAGTGATAATCCTCATGACTCCACCACAGATCGGAGTAGAACTCGGCGACGATCTGGCTGTTCGTCGTGTAGATGAAGACCGGCGTTAAGGTCGAGGGTCGAGCATCGGACGCCGCCTGCGTCGGGCGGTAGTAATACTGAGCTGCCACGCCGAAGGCTAGTTTGGTCTCCGGCGTGTAGTAGAGGACCGGGATCGGGATCAGTCCGCTGTTCTTTCGATCCGAGCCCTCGTCTTCGGCTTCCTGCGCCAGCGACGTGCCTTGCGGTAGGCAGCACAGCACGGCGACTGCGTAGAGGAAGCCGGTCCTACTGCTCTTCCGAATCGCCAATCTCATATCCCGATGGTGGCTCGACCCCCAGCAGGTGCCGGACGAAGAAGTCCCAGCGTCGCCGGTTCACGTAAGGGTTGTTCAGCCCGTGATACCGGTTGGGCACGATCAGCAGGTCGAAGTCCTTGTTCGCCTTGATGAGCGCGTCGACCAGCTGCAGCGTGGATGCCGGATGGACGTTGTCGTCCAGCTCGCCGTGTATGAGCAAGAGCTTGCCCTCCAGCCGATGGGCTTGAGTGACGTTCGACTGCTCGGCGTAGTGATCGCCCGCCTCGGAGCCCATCCACTGCTCGACCCAGACGGCCTTGTCCATGCGATGGTCGTGGTTCCCTGCGCTCGACACGGCGACGTCATAGAACTCCGGATGAGTGAGTATGGCGCGGGTTGCGTCGTACCCACCGGCCGAGTGACCCCAGATCCCTACGCGCTCGCTGTCCATGTAGGGATAGCGCGCGGCCATCTCACGGATCAGGCCGATGCGGTCCGGCAGGCCGCCGTCGCCCAGGTTCTTGTACGAGAACGTGTTGAACTCGCGGGATCGCCCGTTGGTGCCCAAGCCGTCGACCTGAACCGTGATGAAGCCCAGCTCGGCGATCGCTTGTGATCCGGTGCGATAAGCCCGAAAGCTCTTGGGCACGAAGAAGCTGTGCGGTCCGGTGTAGACGAACTCGACGATCGGATACGTCTTCGTGGTGTCGAGGTCCGCTGGACGCCAGATGAGTCCGTAGATATCCGTTTCGCCGTCACGCGCGGTGCCCTTGAACGGTTCCGGGTATCTCCAGCCCGTCGCCAGCAGGCGCTCGATGTTGGCGCGCTCGAGCTCCATCACGACCTCACCGTCCGACGAGCGTCTGAGGACCGACACGGGGGCCAGGTCGACGCGCGAGTAGTTGTCGACGAAGTAGGCCCCGGTCGGCGAGAAGCGGACGTCGTGGTCGGCGTCCTCGGGGGTGAGCAAGCGCAAGCCGCGACCGTTGAGGCCGATGCGATAGACGTGCCTGAGATAAGGATCCCTCCCCGCCTCTCTTCCTCCAGCGACGAAGTAGACCTGACGCGACTCTTCATCTACGTACTCGATCCCGCGCACGACCCAGGGGCCACTGGTGATCGAGTTCTTCACCCGGCCGTTGCCTCCGTCGTACAGGTAGAGGTGACGCCAGCCGCTCCGCTCCGACGCCCAGACGACTTCCTCTCCATCGCCGAGGATCTCCACCGAGAGGTTGTATGAGTCCACGTACGGGTCGGCGCGCTCGCTCACCAGGGTACGGACCGCGCCCGTGGCCGCGTCTACCGCGCGGAGCTCGACCCTCCCGTAGCCGCGCTCGATGTACGGGTAAAAGAACCGCTCGCCATCCTCCGACCATTCGAACCAATGGTACCAGGGTCCCACGTAGTAGAGCAGATCGAGAGGCTCGGTCTGTAGCGGGATCTTGCTGCGCCGGGCCACATCGAAGATGACCGGCTCCGCCCGGGTCAACCCCAGCTCGCCTGGCAGCGGGTAGTAGTAGGTATAGGCGATGGGCCGCAGCCGGTCTTCCGGGCTCGATTGCACGACCGTGAAGGTACGAGCAGACCTCCGGTCGAGCCGGTAGGAAAAGATCTTTCGCGAGTCGGGCGACCAGGTTGCCGCCACGGGTAGATCGATGTCCGTTGTCCCCTCGGGGACCATCTGCCGCGTGGTCGGCAGCCGCTCGATATAGTCGTAGCCCTCGACCCCGTCGTCGCTCAGTTGGATGACTTCCCCGGTCTCGAGTGAGCGCACGTAGACGTTGTGATCTTTGAGGAACGCGACCCACTTGCCGTCAGGTGACTCCACCTCCAATCGCCGCCCTTCCGCCTCGTCCTGCGGCTCGCGCTTTTCGCACAAGTAATCTGTGAGCGTGCACTCGTACTCGGCGTCGTCGACTCGGAAGTTGATGGCCGTCTCAGCTTCGACGAACTCGAACTCGTCGAAGGGAAGGTTGGTGCCGACGTACTGGGTGTCGGCCACCGCCGTCAGTCCTGCGGCGAGCCGCTCGTGGTCAAACGCCGGGTCGCGGATGTTACCCTCCGGGTCGACGAGCAGGAACTGCTTCCCCTCGGGCAGTTCCTGTCGGTACCAGAAGCGGTCGGTGTCAGTGATCCAGTTCGGTGCGACCCGCTCGTTGAGGACGAGGCTGTCGACGTTGGGTCGCAGGAACCGCTCGGCCCGCTCGTAGTCTTCCCAGGTGCCCTGGGCGTAGCCGGCGGCGCATCCTACCAGGAACCACACCCCCAAAGCTGTCGCTATGCGGCCGGTGACCGTCGGATTCTTCATTTCCATGTGCCTCTTGGCGGACGAGCTGACACTGCGGCCTTATCCCCCAACCTCGACCTCAGGTGGCCGGCAGGCAACCCGAAGATCGAGACGCAGTCCAGAGCCGGCATTGTTCACTGGAAATCAGATGTCGCAGCCGCGGCTCAACGTGTTGAGCAACTGGATCTCAACGCCCAATTCGAACAGCGAGAAACGGAACTGACAGAAGCCGTCGTGGCCTTCCTGGTCCGGGGCCCAACGGACTAGCAGATAGACGCGGCCGTCTGGGCCCAGACGGATCGCCGTTTGATTAACGATGTTCCAGAATTCCGTACCTTGGGCAAAGTAGGCTTCGGGGGCGGACTTCTTCGTCTGCGCGCGAGCGAGATCTTCCGCCGATAGCGCAGCCCGCTCGACGCTGAGCGTGATAGGGCCCTCAGCGTGTATCACGAAGCCGCCATTGAAATCGACGAGCGCCTCCACGGGCGCAGCCCGCGCGTATCCGTAATAGCGCGTCGAGCTGATCGCCTCGGCGTTCGCGTCGAATACAAACCGCGCGATACCGGTGATCTCGCGGATCTCGAGCTCAGTCACTCCGTCCGGCGAAACAAGGTAGTAGTTACGCTGCCGCAGAGCCGTTGGGATCTCCAGCGCGAAGTCGATCACTAGACTCCCCCACTCGTACTTGCCGACACGCCTCAGCGCGGCCGGGCTGGGCGCGTCCAGGTTGATCTCGGTAATCGATTCGCGCGCTGCCGCCTCCCAATCGAGTTCGATCAGCGGATCGAACTCGATCCAACCTTCCGCCGGAACTGCGGTCACGATGCCCACGATTGCGGCCCGCGGATCGTCCTGCGCAGCGGAGGCGGTGCGGGGGCTCCACACAAGGCCCCACAATACAGATGCAAGTACCGGGACTAGTGTCGGGGCAATGCGTGAAGTGCGAATGCGCATACGCTCATTCAACTCTGGCTGTCCGGTGTCTCACATCTGTTCCTGGTGCAATTCCGCGATGTTGCGCCTTGACGCCTCGAAGTTCGGATCGATCTCGAGCGCCTTGCGATAGCTCGCGATCGCCCGCTCGATCTGCCCCTTGGCCCGATAGCCATCGCCGAGGCTGTCCCAGACGTTGGCGGAGCGCGGGAATTGCTTCGTGTTGACGAGGAAGACCTCGATCGCCCGATCTACTTGGCCTGTGCCCAGGAACCGGTAGCCGAGGCTGTTGATCGTGTTCTCGGTGAAGAAGTAGGCCTCGGGATCGCCGCGGAAATCGCGCAGCAGGGTCGCGAAGTCAGCGTCGGAGCGAGCAGCCTCCAACGACTGGACCAGAACATGCTTCCCCTGGAGCACGGCTTCCGCCAACTCGGCCGCCTGCTTTTCCCAGGGATAGCTCAGCCGGTTACGCTCCAGCGCTTTGGAGAACGCCAGGCGCGCCGCGTCAGCATCGCCGCGTTGTAAATGTGCTTCGCCGATGAGCTGCCAGGCGCGGTAAGAGTGGGGGAACTCGTC
The DNA here is from genome assembly GCA_041617795.1 of Gemmatimonadota bacterium. Lineage (GTDB taxonomy): Bacteria > Gemmatimonadota > Gemmatimonadetes > Palauibacterales > KS3-K002 > JBFJOD01. The sequence goes on from JBFJOD010000038.1 coordinate 16,126, forward strand.
GGCCGTGAGCTGGAGAACGAGAACGCCGGCCGGCTCCTGGCCGTTCGCGGCCAGACGCCCGGCGAGCCCGAATAGCTCATCCTCGTCGACGTAGAAGGCCTTGCGGCCCGCGCCGCGGAGGGCTTCGAGCCTGGCGACCGCGGCCTCTGGACCCAAGCCCTCGATCTCTCGCTCCAAATGCGCGACCCAAGACTCGCGGACATCGGCAACGCTGCTCGGTACGTCCCGGGGCGACGGGTCGCCGCGCTCGATGAACTTCAGAGCGAACTCGAGCACGCGGTCGCGCCGTGCCGTGATGTCCGCGGGCGTATTGATGATGCGCAAGTCCATCGGCACGCCGATCCCCTCCCAGCAGAAGCCCGTGGGGTCGACGAAGAGCTTGAACGAGACGCCGAACTGCCAACCGTTCGGCAGATTGTCGCCATAAACGTCGGCGAAGACCCCGGAGGTGAAGTCGCCGATCAGCGTGGCGTGGGGCAGCACGCACATGGCGAGTGCGAAGTTCTCGGCGGCGCTGATCCCCCAGCGGTTCGTGAGCACGACGAGCGTCTTGGTGAACTGTACCGGTCCCTGCGGCTCGACGTAGAAATATCTGGGCGGAGCGAAGTCACCGTGCTCGGGGCCGTCTCGTTCGTACGTCTTCATATATAGACGTTTCCGATCGGCGAAGCGGCTGGCGATGGCCTTTCCCACCTGGTCGTCGCCACCCGGGGTTGCCCTGAGATCGATGACCACCGCCTTGGCATTCCGGAACACGCCTATGATCTCGTCGATCGCTTGGGTGGTCTGGGCGAGCTGGCCGAACCCGCGAATTCGCAGGTAGCCGATCGAGTCGGGCAACCAGGCGAAGCGCAGACGACCCCGCGCCTCGAGCTGGCTTACGAGGTACTTGGACTGCACAAGGCCGATGGAGAAGTCCTCCATCTCCTCCTGCGTGAACCCGGTGCCGTTGAGTTCGTTGAGGATGCCGGAACGATACTGCCGTCCGCCACCGGCGAGGCGCACGTGGTTGTCGTTCAGGTGCCCCAGCAGGTTCGACATGATCTCGAACAGCTCGTCGTCCGTCGTCTCGGCGCTAACCATCGGCCTATAAACCCGATAGAGTGCGGCCCAGTCAATGCGCTTGGGTCCGAAGAGCGCGTAGTTGCGGTCAAATGTCTGCCAGAGGACATCGAAGTTGTACTCGGCGTCTGTGGGCTCGCGAGCTTCCTGGGCAGCGCTCGGGTTGGCGAATAGTGCCAACGCAAGCGATGAAGCTAGTACGATGGTTGCGAGTCGGCGCATGATCATCTTGGCACCTCCGCCGTGACGGGCTAGAAGAAGAAGCTGCGTCGAGAGCATACTTTTTTTCGGTCTGGTTACAGTCCGCCGGGGCTAATTGCTGGACCGTCGTGGCAAAGTCACCCTTTCCCGCCGCATTTGTCAAAGTGATTGGTGTCAGGTGCTTCTCTCTCGCGGCCGCACGGCCCAGGCGCGCTCGACGCTCCTGACTATTGCAGGGTAAACGATGGATCGCCGGAAGAGATCGATAAGCGACATATATATAGGCGTGAAGGCGCTCGTCTCCCGGACATATATCGCCCAGTACATCGTATAACCGTCCGCGGCCGGCTCGATCGCCATACAGAAGAAGGCGTGCGCCGTGCGGTTCATCATCTCGGCTAGCTGTTCGTTCTCAAAGGTGTAGACGGTCTTGAACAGGCCATCGCCGGCGCCCGGCTCCTCCAGGGTGCGCGAGCGATCGTTGTCCGTCAGCCGGTTGACGTACGACGCCGACCGGTCGAAGTAGGTCTCATCGTCCCAGCCGAGCAAGCCGCCGACTGCCATGCGGACCCCGACCAACGCTGCGACCGCCGTGTTGGCCTCGAGCGGGGATTGCGCGGCGAGGACCTCCTGGACATCCGAGAGAGTGAGTCCGTCACGGCCGCCACGCAGGTGGAAAACCCAGACGTCGTGCAGCGGCACGTCGGCGAGGAACGAGTTGACGCGGAGGTCCCTGGATTGGAACTCGGCTGGGGTGAGGCGCTGCCCATCGCCCATCGTCGCGGACCAAAGGAAGACGAAGTTGATCAGGAGGGTGGCAAAGGCGAGCCCCAGCCGGCGAACCGCTCCTGCGAACCCCGCAAGGCCAGTCAGCACACCTGCCGCACCCAGGGCTAGCGCTGCGGGGACGAGCCAGATGGCTAGTCTCAACGGCCCTGCGGCCGCGGCGCCGAGGGTTGCGCCACAGGCGATCCAGAGAGCCCAGGCTGCCGGTCTCAGCCGTCCGGCGCGCACGGCCAGGACGACGGCGACGACGGCCAGTGCAAGCGTGGCGACATCGACGAGTACTAGCCTCGAGACAGCAGCGTAAGGCGAGGAAGACCAATTGGCGACGGTTGCGACAAGCGTCACGGCCGCCCCGATCAAGGTCATGACCAGTGTGGAGTTTCTCTTCATCGGTCGCTCATCCAGCACTACGATGAACGGCCCCGTTGTGTTTTGACCTGCGCGACGGTGCGCCGCCCTGAACCGCAGCGATACGTAGCGAGCGTCGCTGGCTACTTGCTGGCGATTTTGCCGGTCGTTGCGGCTTGGTACTCAGTAATTTAGATTTGGCTACTTAGTGGCACTGATTTGGACCGGACGGGTGCAGCCCCACACTTCGGAGGTCCACGGCGTGATTTTCCATCCCGGACAATCTTGCTGGCGCTGTTTGCCCTACCTGATCAGCGTCGTTTCCTTACTACGATACCATGCTAGCTGATGCTTTGAGTCGTTAGCGGCAGCGGACCGCGTAGTTGTTCGCATCCACGTCCGGACGATGAGGAGATCCGCGATCGTAGCGGCGTCGAACCCGCTGCTGTGAACGCGGCTGAAGTCTCTTAGAAGTTAGCGCGAAGCACAAACCACGAAAGTTGAGGAGATGAACATGAACGAGTCACAACTACTCTTCTACAAACGTTCGGCTCGCCTGGGCACCCTGGCCTCGATCATCGGGCTGCTCGTGCTGGGCGGTTGCTCTCCAGAGGCTTCGCAAAAGCCGGAGAGGGTGAGCGGCGAGCCGATTGAGCTGGGCAGTGGTACGGCACACGCGTATGCGGACCTGAATCCCGACGGAAGCCCGCTGGCGATCGGCATCGCACTGACGAAGAGAAGCATGGAGACGCTGCCGACCGAGAAGGGTAAGAACCCGGCGCGCTGCTTCGACGTCAATGGCGACGGCGACCTCGACGTGCACAGCGAGTGTCTCGGTGATCACGCGTTCGCCATCTCGCTGCAAGACGTCTTGGCGAGAAGCCCGGGGACGCACTTCAAATGGATAGGGGTGGACTGGAACCCGCTGGGTCACATTCCGCCGGGCGTGTACGATTTGCCGCATTTCGACGTCCACTTCTATATGGCGAGCCGCGAGTCGGTCCGTCAGATCCGACCCGGTACCTGCGGAGAGATGGTCGATTGCGAGGATTTCGAGCGCGGCATCAAGCCAGTACCTGCAAAGTACGTCGCGCGCGACTACGTCGACTTGCAGGTGGTGGCGCCTGATATGGGCAATCACCTGATCGACACAACATCACCGGAGCTACGGGACCCGCCGGCGAAGTTTACCCATACCTTCATCTATGGGGCGTACGACGGTAAGATCACGTTCTACGAGCCGATGATTACGGCCGAGTTCCTGTTGAGTAATCCGGATGTGTGTGTGCCGTTGAAATTGCCTGACGCCTACGAGATGGCTGGCTACTACCCGACCCAGTACTGCATGCGGCGTGTGGCGGACGAGGAGCTTTACACGATCTCGCTTGAAGGCTTTGTCCACCGCGTCGCAAGTTGAGTTGGCCGCTGGCCGTCAACTAGCTTGAAAGCCTAGAAACGACACGGCGGATCCCCGTCCTTTTGCGAGGGTCCGCCGTGTCGCCGACTAATTGAACCGTCCTCTCCGAGGTGCGGATGCCTTAGTAAAGCCGGTGCTGTTGCACCTCGAGGAGTTCTATCACGCGTAGTTTCTTGTAGCCTGGATCTTTCCGGTCTTCGCCTTGATCTTCAGCTGGCCTTTCGCACGCTTAGCCAACGACCGGCCTTTCTTTACAGCCACTTCCTTCTTCTTGTGGACGCTCTCCGGCGTCTTCTTCCCTTGCTTCTGAACCAGCCAGCTGTCCTTCTTGCTCTGTACTACGAAGGTCACTTGCTTCGCCATCGTCTTCCACCCCCCGTCTAAGGACCAAAAGCTGGAGCCGCATTAATTATGATGACTCTTGTCCAAACGGCGCAAGAGTTTCGTGATCCCGGTAAGTTAGATTGCCGCGGAGCCTCAGTCGTAACGTGCGATCGGGCAGTCAAGCTTTGCAAAGCTGACGACCGGCAGCGAAGGCTTGCTGATTCAAGCTGAGGAGCCGCGCCGGGATCCGATCGTTCAGAGTTGTGTCCCAGACGTCGTCCGGTATGTCGAGTGACTCGGCCAGCGTGCCCAGCATCACCACGTTGGCGGCCTTGTGATTACCGAGCTCGATTGCCTTGGCGGTGGCCTTCAGCGTCACGACCTTGAAACCCTTGCTCTTCAGGAAATCGATCGCCTCGTCGGGATAAGGACGTTGGTCGGCGACGCGGATAGGCTCGACCTTGTGATCGTTGATGATGATCGTGCCGCCGGGCTTGACGAAGTGGGCGTAGCGCAGCGCCTCCAGCTTCTCCAGCGCCAGCAGGAAGTCGACTTCGCCGCGCCGCGCCATCGGCGCGTGGACGCGGTCGCCGAAGCGTACATGACTAAATACGGAGCCACCTCGCTGCGCCACGCCGTGAAATTCGCCCTGCTTCACGTCGTTGCCCGCCGCGTTGGCGGCTAATGCCAACAGCTCGCTGGCCAAAATGGCGCCCTGGCCGCCGACTCCCGCGATCAGAACGCTGGTTACCGGCATCGTTCAAGCCTCCCCGACCAGGGCGATCGCATCCGCCGGACAGAGCTGTACGCACATCGAGCAACCCATACACTCCCACTCGCGGATGTGCGGGTAGTCATCCTCCCAAACCAGCGCCGGGCAACCCGTCTCGAAACACTCCTCACAGAGGATGCAGTCTTCGGGTGTCACCGCGTAGGGTATGCGCTCCTTCGACTTCTCGTCCGGCAGCAGGTTACAATGTCGTTGCGCGATGATCACGGCGGGCCCGGCATGGGCGAGGCCGGACTTGATGGCTTTTTCGGTCGCGTCGAGATCCCAGGGATCCACGACCTCGACGTGCTCGACGCCCATGGCGCGAATCAGTCCTTGGTAATCCACCGCGGGCGCCGGATTGCCCTTCAGCGTGTGGCCCGTTCCGGGGTGCTGCTGGTGGCCGGTCATGCCGGTGGTGCCGTTGTCCAGCAGGATTGTCGTCGTCGGCACCTGGTTGTAGGCGGCGCTCAGCACGCTGGGCAGGCCGGCGTGCAGGAAAGTCGAGTCGCCGATCACGGCCACCACCTGTCGCTCGCCGGCCCGGTTGAACCCGGTGGCGTTGCCGATGCTGGCGCCCATGCAGAAGGTAGTGTGCATGGCATCGAAGGGCGGCAGGCAACCCAGGGTGTAGCAGCCGATGTCGCCGGTCACCAGCACACCCAGCTTCTTCAGCGTGCTGAACACGCCGCGATGCGGGCAGCCGGCGCAGAGGACCGGTGGGCGGGGCAGCACGGCGACCTCCGACGCGAAATCGGCCGGTATCTGTGTATCTCTCAATCCGGCGCCCACCAGGTCGGCGCTCAACTCTCCGATGTTGGTGAAGCGTTCTTTGCCGATCACGTTGAGGATGCCGAACGCAGCCATCTCACCCTGGATGAATCCCTCGCTCTCCTCGACCACGAACACGCTGGCGAAGCGGCCGCAGAACTCTCGCAGGCGCTCCTCTGGCAGCGGATAGACCATTCCCAGCTTGAAGACCGAAGCCTCGGGCGCGACTTCTTTCACGTATTGATAAGGTATGCCGTGGCTGACCACGCCGATCTGCGGGTCACCCTCTTCGACGACGTTAGCCGCGAACGTCTCGGCGAACTCGCGCAGTCGCCCGAGCTTCGCTTCCAGTTCCGGCCGGCGGAAACGGGCGTAGACCGGGATGGCGTACTGGCTCGACTTGCGCGAGAACGTTTTGCGGGGAAACTCGGCGCGTGGGCCGGGCTCGACGAGGCCGCGCGTATGGGAGAGGCGCGTGGTGGTACGGAACATGACCGGGGTCTCGAAGCGCTCACTGAGCTCGAAGGCCGCGATCATCATCGCCTTGGCTTCGGCGGCATCGGCCGGCTCGAGCACCGGCACCTTGGCCACCTTGGCCAGGTAGCGACTATCCTGCTCGTTCTGCGAGGAGTACATGCCCGGGTCGTCGGCTACCAGCACCACGAAACCGGCGTTGGTCCCGGCGTAGGGGAAGACCATAAAGGGGTCGGCGGCCACGTTGAGGCCGACGTGTTTCATCGTGACGAGGGTGCGGACGCCGCCTAGCGCCGCGCCGACGCCTTCGTCGAACGCGACTTTCTCGTTGGTGGACCAGTGGGCGTCGACCTCTTCGTACTCCGCCAACCTCTCCAGCACCTCGGTGCTCGGGGTGCCCGGATAGCCAGCGGCGAAAGCGACGCCTGCCTCCCAGGCCCCCCGGGCGATCGCCTCGTTTCCCGACATCAACGATTTCACGGTATCCCACCCTCGAGCTGGTATCTCCAGGGCAGCGCCGTCGCGCTGCTAGCTCGCGTCCCTCATTGTAATGATAAAGCGTTCAGCGCGCTCAGGCATGCAGGTCCACTTGGATCGCACACTCCGCAGTGAAAACCGTTCTTGTTACTCGTATGTATTGCCTGGCTGAAGCTTAGCCCGGATAATGATATGAGGTTAGCGGTTGGCTCTACGCACCCTCTAAGGCTCGCGTACCGTCGGTGGTCGCTACTGCTGCTGTCCACGGCTGTTGAGGTGATCATGGAGACGATCTTCCTCGCCTATAGCTTTCACAGGCACGAAGAGAAGGTATTCAAAGCTGTCAAAGGTATTTTGGAAGGCCACGGTCTTACAGTCGTGACTGGCCAGCATCTGACGGGCGAGCAGCTCACAGAAGAGGTGACCACGAAGATTGAAGGAACCGATGGACTTGTCGCGATTCTGTCTCCACGTAAGAAAGGAAACGCACCGAGCGACTGGGTCATGCAAGAACTCACGTGGGCTAGGGGGAAGGAGATGAGAACGGTGGCTCTCGCCCACAACAAGGTGAGGCTCGGCGGTCCCGCGGCGGCCTACGCCAAC
>JBFJOD010000039.1:0-23202 GCA_041617795.1 Gemmatimonadota bacterium
GAGTCGATGACGGCTCCCCCTTTTTTGCGTTCCGAGGTGACTGTGGGCGCGCCTGGACCACACCGGGGGTGAAGCGAGAGGGGTGGTACTGGCTGTGCGCATGATTAGGTTTCAAGGCACGGAGGGCTAGACCTAATTGGTAAGGCAGCGGTCTTGAAACAAACGCCCGAGGACGCCGACGGCACCGATCATCCAGACGAGGAGGAATGGTGTCGCGAGCGCGAAAGCGCCGCCGGTTGCGACATGTTGTCAAACATCATCTTCTGGTTGCAGATATCGGTTTGGAACATTCTCCAACGGGGGAACGCTTCGCCCCGCCGCCTCGAGCAAGCGCCTTACGTTGGCATACATATCCCGATCACTACGATGCATCTGTGGAAGTAGTCCGAGCTGAGCGTATGAGACAGGTGTAACGTCGAAACACGTCGTCTCCCATTCGAACCCCTTGCCCCATGTGATGCCAAGAAGACGGATGTCGCTTCGTGCCCCGGCCTCTAGGAGGAGTCGCATGACTGGCTCCGATCTGTTTCCGTTGGAGTTCACTGTGTGGAACAGAGGGGTATGCCCATTCAGCCCGAAGTCGTCCACCGCTGCGCGGGCATCGACATCCGCACCCATCTCGAGGAGAACACGGGCGACCTTGACGTGTCCATACTCCGCAGCTACGTGGAGCAGCGATGCGCCAACCAAGGGTGTGAAGGCCGAAACAATGGTCGTGCGATGCTCAAGGAGTGAGGCATTGCCCCTGATCGCGGCCGCAAGCGAGTCGGCATCGTCAAGAAGCACCGAAGCAACTAGCGGGTCGTCCAGCTCGGCTCCTCGTTCGAGCAGCAAGCGAAGGCACTCGGGGAATCTGTCTGACCTTGTGTACATCTCGGTGAGCCAGTTGACCAGAGACTTGCCTCGGACGGGAACTCGGACGTCCAGTCCGCCATCGAGGATGTCGCGAATGCGTTCAACGGAATGCAATTCAAACGCGACGAGGATCTCTTCGTTGGCGGTTGTCATGCGTGTATGCCTAACGGATCTGGGTTTCACCTGCGCGACAACGACCGCACCCGACCACGGAAGCGGCCCGACCGCCGTGCACGCCTGGAAGACAATCTAAGGCCGATAGCCCGAACCGCGCTCGTGTAAGGTGCAAACGCTGCCGCCAGGCGCGTAGCATAACCCACTTGCAGCGTAAGCGTACAAGTCGGTTGGCCGGAGTGGTACGCCCCCATGAGCTAGAAGCCCAGGCTAGAATTGGCACAAAAACTGGCACAAAAACCGACAACGGGGTACCCACCGATGCCCTAAGTCGTTACGTTTCAACACACGGAGGGCTAGACCTAATTGGTAAGGCAGCGGTCTTGAAAACCGCCGGGGGAAACCCCTTCCGGGTTCGAGTCCCGGGCCCTCCGCTCCCCCTAAAGACTTCCGGGGCCTGTTCAGGCCCCATCTCGCTGTGCCTGCTTCCACCGCGGACTGTGAGGAGGCTATGCAAAGGCTCAAACGCATCTTCTTGATCATCAACTGGAAATCGCTGGTCGTCACCGTGCTGGCCGTGGCATCCACCTATCTCTGTGCCACCTACGGGATCACCGGGGCCTTCCCGTTGACGTTGATCGCCACGGCGATCGTCTTTCCGGTCGTCTTCTCCATCGGTGGTGCCTACAAGCGGCGGGAGGCGGCCTTGGAGGAGTACGGCAGCCTGAAGGCCCACGGCCGCGCGATCTTCTTCGCCGCCAGGGATTGGATCGAGGCCTCTGATGCGGCCACACAGAAGAAGATCAAGGAACTGCTGTACGAGCTGTTCTCAGCCTGTCGCAAGCTGTTCAAGCAGCCGATCAAACGGATGGATGAGAACGAGAGGCGGGTCTATCAGTCCTTCTCGGAACTGTCGCTCTTCATCAAGGATTTGCGGGGAAAGGGGCTGGCCTCGGGCGAGGCATCACGCTGCAATCAGTATATGAGCAAGATGATCATCGCTTTCGAGAGCATCAAGCACATCTATCAGTACCGGACGCCGAGGACGCTGCGCGCCTACAGCGACTTCTTTATCATGGTCTTGCCGGTACTCTACGGCCCGCACTTCGCCGAGCTGGCCAAGGACTATGCGCCGGGGTTGGGCTACCTGATGCCGGTCCTGTTCAGCGTCATCCTCGTCGCGCTGGACAACATCCAGGATCATCTCGAAGATCCGTTCGACCAGATTGGCGAAGACGATGTGGCAATCAACGCCGAGAAGTTCTTGGCGCGGCTGGACTCGTGATCCTGTCGGAAAACGTGGACGAGCATCGCCGGCAGGGCGCCCGAGCTCTATCCAAACCAAACAAGATCGGCCGGCCTTAGCTTGCCATTGAACCCGGCGTCGAAACTGCTACGCAAGGTGGCGGGTCAGCCCCGAAACGTGCTGGGCCTGGGCGGGGTTTCGTTCCTGAACGATGTCTCGAGCGAGATGATCTATCCGCTCCTGCCCACCTTCCTCGTCAGGGTGCTGGGTGCGAGCCTGCCGGCGGTCGGCCTGATCGAAGGCGCTGCAGAGTCAATCAATAGCTTCATTAAACTGTTCGCGGGGAACCTGTCGGATCGGCTAGTCCGACGGAAACCGCTGGTTGCCTTAGGGTACGGTTTGGCTGCCGTGGCCAGGCCGCTGATCGCGGGCACCGAGGCGGTGTGGCAGGTGCTGACGCTGCGGTCGACAGACCGGTTGGGTAAGGGAATCCGAACGGCGCCACGGGATGCTCTCCTTGCTCGGTCCGTTCCGCCGGACGCGCGAGGATTGGCGTTCGGCACCCAGCGGGCCCTTGATCACGCCGGCGCGTTGCTAGGGCCTCTCATCGCCGGCGCGCTAATTCTCTTCGTGACCCGAGATCTGCGGCTGATTTTCGCCCTCTCCGCCGTACCGGCTACGCTGGCGCTGATCCTGCTGTGGCGGGGTGTAAAGGAAGCCCCGCTCGCCGCGACCGAAACCCCGTCGCGCCCAGGACTGGCCGGGTTGCGCTCGCAGCAACTCCGCCGAACCCTGCTGGTCTTCTTCGTTTTCACGCTCGCAAACTCGACGGATGCCTTTCTCTTGCTACGGGCGAGCCAGCTCGGCGTGGCCACGGTGATGCTGCCGTTTCTCTGGGCGGCTTTCCACGCCAGCAAGACGTTGTGGTCGATTCCGGGCGGCGACTGGGCGGACCGGTTCGGCCCGCGTCCGGTGATCGGTGCTGGTTGGGTGGTCTATGCCCTGGTTTACCTGGGCTTCGCTCTCGCCGCCACCCAGTGGCATGCCTGGGCGCTCTTTGTTGCCTACGGGCTCTATTTCGGTCTGGCCGAAGGGCCGGAGAAGGCGCTGATCGCCGAGTTGGCGGAAGATTCCCGGTTGGGGGCGGCGATGGGTGGCTACCAGCTGGCGACCGGGGTCGGGGCCCTACCGGCGAGCCTGGCATTCGGGCTACTCTGGGAGTGGGTCGGTCCGGCGGGCGCGTTCCTGACCGGCGCCGGGATTGCTGGCCTGGCGGTCGGTCTCCTCTTCACGCTGGTACCGGGCCGCCGCTGAGCGCTGCCGCGCCTTCGGAGTACGGCGCTTGCGGCAAGCGAAGCGTGTGTGTGCCGGTCACGGATGCGCACTAGCAACCGGGCTCAATCTTCCGACTCGAGTGACTCACGAATCTCGGCTAGCTGCTGGCGCGTCTTCTTGTCGACTTTGGGAAAACCGATGTCCAGCTGTCGAAGATTGTCGACGAGAATCTCAGCCACCTTCGTGCGCATGTACGGCTTGTCGTCAGCTGGGATCGCGTACCAGGGCGCCCAGGAGCGGGAGGTGGCGGCCAGCGCCTGCTCGTAGGCGGTCATGTAATCATCCCAGTAGCGCCGCTCTTCGCAATCGCCGACTGAGAACTTCCAATTCTTGTGAGGCTTTTCGATTCGGGAGAGAAAACGGCGTTTCTGTTCTTCTTTTGAAACGTTGAGCCAGAATTTCACAACGATCACGCCGTTCCGTGCCAGGTGTTCCTCGTTTTCGGCTATGGATTCGTAGCGCTTCTTCCAGATACCCTCCCTATCGATCTTGCCGGGTAGCTTTTGCTTACCGAGCAATTCCGGGTGCACCCGCACGACGAGGACCTCTTCGTAGTAGCTGCGATTGAAGACGCCGATCCGCCCGCGTTCAGGCAGCCGCCGGTTGGTGCGCCAGAGGAAATCGTGATCGAGCTCCTCGGACGACGGCTGCTTGAACGAGAATACTTGACAGCCAGCCGGGTTCACGCCCGTAAACACGGCGCGGATCGTACTGTCTTTGCCGGCCGCATCCATCGCTTGGAAAATTACCAGAACCGCGTGCTTGTCCGTGGCATACAGCATCTGCTGCAGCTCGTCCAGCTCATCACGCAATTTCCTGAGCTTCTTGCGCTGATCCTTCTTGTCGCCGGCCTTGGCCGGTGGGCCGGTCGGGAAGTCTGAGATGTTGAAATTTCCGTCGAAGGGGACCAGGTAGGGATCGTCGATGGCTTTGAACATGTCGCCTCGCGTTAACGGCGTATCTGAGAATCCTTCGGTCTCCGCAGCCTAACAAACTCAGCCACCATTCGCCACCGCGCTCGCCCTCGCATCTTCAACTTCCGGATGCGTGCCGCTCTCACCGCTCAGCTGGACGGCGAGTCGGAAGAGCGGTGGGCCGACCAGCTCGTGGACCGCGATCATCGCGATGACGATGGAGGCGATTTGCACACCCAGCGGTCCGAACTGCTCGCTGATCATGCTGGCGATGCCCAGGGTCACGCCAGCCTGCGCGGTGAAGCCGAGCCACGCGTAACGCCTAATCGAGACGTGTTCGCCGGTCAGCGTAGCGCCGAGCTTCGTGCTGGCAAATATCAGGACAGCTCGCAGAAGGATGAGCAGTGCCATGATCTTCCAGACGCTTGGCACGACGGAGAGCGTCAGGCTCGCGCCGGCGAGCGCGAAGAACAGGGCATAAAGGGGAAGCGAGTTCGCTTCCAACGCCGCGATGAAGCCCCTTCCTTGAAGGGTGAAGTTTTGAATGACGAGCCCAGCCACCAGACTGAGGACGATGTACTCGAGCTCCAGCCAGTGTGAGCCCTCCACGATCAGAAACGCCACGCCCAGGACGAACAGGGCGGAGTAGTGGCCTACGCGTCTCAGGTAGAGGCTGACCGACCAGCCGACTACGAGTCCTACGGCGAGTGACGCACCAAGCATGATGCTGATGCGCCCTAGCTCGCCGAGGTCAAAGCCTTGGGCGGGATCCGCCAACGTCACTGCCAACGGGATGACAGCAGCGACCAGGAAGAGGACCACGACATCTTTGAGAACGGCGACACCGAGGACCGTGTCGCTGACGGGACCGCGAGCGCGCAGTTCGGTGATGACAGCAACTGTCGCGGCAGGTGACGTCGGAATTGCCACGAGCCCGAAAATCAATGCAACCGCCAGCGCCAGGCGGCTCGGTTGCCCGGCCACAACAGGAATGAGGTCCCTGGCCAGATAGGCAAGACCGATGGTGCCAATGGCGATGAAGGCGACCTGCAAGGAAACGATGGCTCCGATGCCACGTAGGCGTGCGCGGATGCGCTCGAGTCGCAGCTCGCCGCCGGCCTGCATCGCGATGATGCTCAGCGCGATCGAATCGATCAGCTTGAAGTCCTCGACGATGGCAGGCTGCATCAGTCCCAAGACGTCCGGTCCGAACGCGATCCCGGCCAAGAGGTATCCAGTGATGCGTGGCAGGTTCAGCTCACGAGTCAGCTCGCCAGCGACGAAGGCGGCAAGCAGGAGAAGACCGAGCAGCAACGTCGCTTGGCCCAGCTCCGGCGATGGCCCGAAGATCCGCAGATACACAGCGATCAGGCCGATCACGAGAAGCGTGAGCAGCCGGCCAACGGCGCTAAACCTGCGAGGGTGTAAGACTGGCATGGCCTTTGGCGAGTCCTATCGCAACATGAGTCAACGATCGCGAGCGAAAGAGGAGTTTACTCGCTCAGCCGGTCGCTGGGAATTGTACGATGAGGCGGCTGAGTGCAAGGTGCCGCGTACGGACTGAGGAATCGTGCCTGAATCCTTCGGGGATGAGGATCCTCAGCCTTATCGATACGTATAATAGATAGCGCCTTCTGAAGCGACTGTTGTTTTCCTACCTGCGGGTCCGTCCGCGAATCGACGGAGCCTGATGCCAGTCTGCCCGGCCGGGTCTCTTGTGCGCTGTGGGGTCGTTTCGGGACTTGAAGCGACGGCTTGGCTGGCCGCTAAACGGCCGAAGCAGCGGTGAGGGCAACGGGTTCGGGGCTGAGCGGCGTGGCGCGAGGTTTGCTTCGGCCTCTGGGCACTGAAGGCTCGATTGCAGTTGCCGGGACGGCGGCTTTTCAATATTGAAAGAGCCAGTCTGACAGGCGTCACTCGTCCCGGACACAACGGCAAGGGAGAGAATCGACGAATGGCAAGTACCGCAATCGACGTTGCCGCTGCGCGACCGCGGGGCCGCGTCGCCGCCTTCTTCGGATCGACGGTCGGCAAGAAGCTGGTGATGGCGGTGACCGGGATCAGCCTGGTTCTGTTCGTCATCGGCCATATGATCGGGAACCTGCAGCTTTATCTCGGTCCGGAGGCGATGAACCATTACGCGGAGTTGCTGCGCGAGCTGGGTCACGGCGGTCTGATCTGGGTCGTGCGCGGCGGCCTGCTGGCGATGGTTCTGCTCCACATCTGGGCGGCGACGGCATTGACGTTGGGTAGTTGGGCGGCGCGGCCGCAGGGCTACCGGCGCCGCCAGCAGTGGACCGAATCGACTTATGCATCGCGGACCATGCGCTGGGGCGGTCCGATTCTGCTCATCTTCATCGTCTACCATCTTCTGCACCTCACCACGGGGACGGTGCACGGCGATTTCGTGGCCGGCGATGTCTACCACAACGTAGTCGCGGGATTCAGCGTCTGGTGGGTCGCGGGCTTCTATATCTTTGCGCAGCTGGTACTGGGCCTACACCTCTACCATGGGGTGTGGAGCATGCTGCAAACCCTGGGTCTAAGCCATCCGAGCTACAACCGCATGCGCAAAGTCATCGCGGTTCTGATCGCTCTGGTGATCGTGTCTGCCAATATCTCGTTCCCGGTCGCCGTCCTTACCGGCGTCGTGAGCTGAGAGCGAACGGAGACAGCCATGGAGCTCAACTCCAAGATCCCGTCCGGTCCGATCGCGGACAAGTGGGATAAGCACCGCTTCGACATGAAGCTGGTCAACCCGGCGAACAAGCGGAAATACAGCGTGATCATGGTTGGTTCTGGCCTGGCGGGCGCCTCGGGCGCTGCCTCGATGGCCGAACTGGGCTACAACGTGAAGTGCTTCTGCTATCAGGACAGCCCACGCCGCGCCCACTCGATCGCGGCGCAGGGCGGCATCAACGCCGCCAAGAACTACCAGAATGATGGCGACAGCGTCTACCGGCTGTTCTTCGATACAGTCAAAGGTGGTGACTTCCGCTCGCGCGAGGCCAACGTCTACCGCTTGGCCCAGCTGAGCGTCAACATCATCGACCAGTGTGTGGCGCAGGGTGTTCCGTTCGCTCGCGAGTACGGCGGCCTGCTGGCCAACCGGTCGTTCGGTGGCGCGCAGGTTTCGCGCACGTTCTACGCGCGAGGTCAAACGGGTCAGCAGCTGCTGCTCGGAGCGTATCAGGCCCTGGAGCGGCAGATCGGGCGCGGCCAGGTGGAGATGTATACGCGGCACGAGATGCTCGACGTGATCGTCGTCGACGGCCGCGCTCGCGGCATCGTAGTGCGCGACATGGTGAGCGGGAGGCTTGAGGTGCACTTCGCCGACGCCGTGGTGCTGGCCACGGGTGGCTACGGCAACGTCTACTTCCTGGCCACTTATGCGAAGGGCTGCAACGGAACGGCGATCTGGCGCTCGTACAAGCGCGGCGCTTGCTTCGCCAACCCCTGCTTCACGCAGATCCATCCGACCTGCATCCCGGTGCACGGCGACTACCAGTCGAAGCTCACGCTGATGAGCGAATCGTTGCGCAATGATGGGCGCATTTGGGTGCCGAAGCAGGCCGGGGATACGCGGCCTCCCAACGACATCCCGGAGGACGAGCGCGACTATTATCTCGAGCGCATCTACCCCAGCTTCGGCAACCTCGCCCCGCGCGACGTTTCCTCGCGGGCGGCCAAGCGTGTGGTCGATGAGGGGCGGGGTGTGGGGTCGACCGGCGTGGGCGTGTATCTCGACTTCGCCGACGCGATCCAGCGGTTGGGCGAAGACGTGATCCGCGAGCGCTACGGGAATCTGTTCGAGATGTACGAGCGGATAACGGATGAGAATCCCTACAAGGTGCCGATGCGCATCTACCCGGCCAGCCATTACACGATGGGCGGCCTCTGGGTCGACTACAACTTGATGAGCACGGTCCCCGGCCTGTTCGTGATCGGCGAGGCCAACTTCTCGGATCACGGCGCCAACCGGCTGGGTGCCAGCGCGCTGATGCAGGGGCTGGCCGACGGGTATTTCGTCATCCCTTACACCATCGGCGACTATCTGGCCCGTCACAAATTCGAGGCGCTGAGTGAAGATCACCCCGAGGCTCGAGCCGTGAAGGCAGGTGTCGATGAGCGGGTGCGCCGGCTGTTGTCGGTGAGTGGCAAGCGGTCGCCCACTTCGTTCCACCGCGAGCTCGGTGAGATCATGTGGGAGTATTGCGGCATGTCGAGGACCCGGGAGGGTCTTCAGCAGGCGCTGCAAAAGATCCCGGCCCTCCGCGAGGAGTTCTGGGAGAACGTCGTCGTGCCGGGCGCGGCGGCCGATCTCAATCAGTCGCTCGAGTATGCGGGCCGGGTTGCCGATTTCCTCGAGATCGGCGAGCTGATGTGCCTCGATGCCCTCGAACGCGAGGAATCGTGTGGCGCACACTTCCGAGAGGAGTATCAGACCGAGGAGGGTGAAGCGCTGCGAAACGATCAGGAGTTCTCGCACGCGGCGGCCTGGGAGTATGCCGGCGAGGATGCGAAGCCGGTGCGAAACGTGGAGCCGCTGGAATTCGAATACGTCGAACTCGCGCAACGGAGCTACAAGTGATGAAGCTCACTCTTCATGTCTGGCGGCAGGCGGACACGAAGTCGAAGGGCCGCTTCGTCGAGTACAAGCTCGATGAGGTCAGCCCCGACATGTCATTCCTCGAGATGCTCGATGTCCTCAACGAAGATCTGATCTTGAAAGGCGAGGATCCGGTCGCTTTCGACCACGACTGCCGTGAGGGGATTTGCGGGACCTGCGGTGTGGTGGTCAACGGGCGGGCGCACGGGCCGCGTGACCGGACCACGTGTTGCCAGCTGCACATGCGTAGCTTCAGAGACGGAGAGGCGCTGTGGATCGAACCCTGGCGCGCCCGGGCGTTTCCCGTCGTCAAGGACCTGATCGTCGATCGCAGCGCCTTCGACCGCATTATCGCAGCGGGTGGTTTCGTCACCGCGCCCACAGGTTCGGCGCCCGACGCCAACGCCATTCCGATACCGAAGGACAACGCCGACCTGGCGATGGATGCGGCGGCCTGCATCGGTTGCGGCGCCTGCGTCGCCGCCTGTCCGAATGCGTCAGCCATGTTGTTCACCGCCGCCAAGGTGGCACAGTTCTCACTGCTGCCGCAAGGTCAGCCGGAACGTACGAAGCGGGTGAAGAGCATGGTCGAGCAGATGGATTTGGAAGGCTTTGGTAACTGCACCAATCATGGCGAATGTACCGGGGTCTGTCCGAAGGCGATCAGTCTAGAGAACATCGCCCGGCTCAACCGCGATTACCTGAAGGCGTCGCTCAGCGCCGATCGCCGCATCGTCAGCGAGGCGGGCGTCGGCTAGCCTAGCTAATCGCAAGCACTTGCGTGATTGGTGACTGGGGACACATATTCTGGGCGATGCCCCCAACCATAAACCAGAAGTCGCGAGCCGCTTGTTCGGCTCGGATCCTTTTTGCGCGCCCCGACCTGGTGGGCGCGACTGGCAAACCGCGGCGCCCTGGCCTGCGGTCTCTCAGTACCTGTCCTTTTTCTCCGAACAGACCAGCACCGAAACGGTTTCACCCCCATTAGGCGAGGTAGTTATGCCGATACCACTCGAGGAAATCGTCGAAGGTATCCGCTCGGGCTGCTGCGTGATATTGCTCGGGCCCGACGTCGCCAAGAACAAAGACGGCGAGTGGATGCAGAGCGGACTGCTCACTCATCTGCGAGAGCAGCTGGAGATTGAAGAAGATGTCGACAGTCTCATCAAGTGCGACGCCAAGACGAAGAGCAGGGCGTACACTCACCTCAGGAAGTATTACGAGACGAACAAGGAGCCGGGCGAACTGCACCGGCAGTTGGCTTTGATACCGGCTCATCTGATCGTTTCGATTACGCCCGACTTGTTAATGAAGAGCGCTTTGTATGAATCCGGGGTCAGCCATCAATTCAAGTACTACACGATGAACCAGAAGCAAGACGATGTCGAGAAACCGACGGTGGAGAAGCCACTGCTGTACAATCTCCTCGGCTGCATTGAGAATCAGCAGTCGCTGGTGCTGACTCATGATGACCTCCTGTCGTACCTGTTCTCGGTTCTGGGTGCTTTCGCCTTTCCGCGGGAACTGACCAAAGCCGTGCAAGAATCTCAGTATTTCCTGTTTCTCGGCTTCGATTTCGAGAAATGGTATCTGCAGCTGCTGCTGAAGCTGTTCTTGAGCGAGGACAAGCTCTCGATTGCGACGGGGGAAGGGGCTGAGGTAGGCAGTCCCACGAAAGACACGTGGCCGGACACGGTCAGACCGACCAGTTTCTACAGCGAAAAGTATGGTGTGGAGTTTGTTGATACGAGAATCGAGGGATATGTCGGAGCCATTTACGAGGAATGTGGCAGGCAGGGGCTGCTGAGGGAGAAGAAAGCGGCTAGGGAGCGCTCGATCAAGGATCTGGTGGATGCGCGCATCAGGGAGGGCGATCTGGAAGAGGCTCTCGACACGCTCTACGGCTTCATCGATGGCTCCGTCGACGAGAGCAGCTTGGGAGCCGACAAGACCGAATTGCTGAACGAGGTCAACAGCCATATCGGCGTTCTGGCGCGCAACGAAAAGAACATCAGAAAAGGCGTCATCAAGAAAGAGGATGCGGAGGTGGAGCGGAGGCGAATCGTCGACGCCATACAGCTCATTGTCTCCGGCGTCACAGCAGAGGGCTCGCCGTCGGCATCACAAGCCAGCCTGTGATTACTCGAGCTAAGTGGGTGCGCCCATGAGCAAGATCTACAGATACCCCGGTTCGACGCCCTTCACCGAAGAGTATGCGGGTCTATTCTTCGGGCGGGATGAAGACATCGACAACCTGGCCACGTTGGTGAGCGTGGAAAAGCTGGTCGTTCTCTACGGCAAATCGGGTTTGGGCAAATCGTCCCTCCTGAGCGCGGGCGTGCTGCCGAAGCTGGAGAAAGAGCATAAGTATCTCGTGATTCCGGTGAGATTCGGCAGTGCCACGGAAGACACGAGTTACCACCCCCTCGACATTGTGGAGGAACAACTGGCCGGGTACGCACCCGAGGCCAGTTTCGTCCGCAAGATCGAGCCCGAGAACCTCACGCTCTGGGAGCTGATCAAAGATATCGAGCTGGCGCATCGTGACCGATCGACCATCCTGCTCGTTTTCGACCAATTCGAAGAGCTGTTTACCTACCGCGAGGGGGTAGCGGCGTTCGCCAACGCTCTTTCGGAACTCACCTACAACCGGATGCCGAAGGTGTTCAGCAGGGCGCTGCGTCTGACATCGGAGAGGAATCCCGAGTTCCTGAGCGGTGAACAGTGGGAATTCCTGCAGCGGCCGATCAACCTCAGGGTGTTGGTGTCGATACGCTCCGACAAGATGAGCCTGCTGGACAGCATCTCCTCCCACATCCCCAACATCCTGCACGATTGCTACGAGTTGAAACCACTGTCCCGCAGTCAGGCGGAATCGGCGATTGTCGAACCGGCCAGGCGGGAGGGGGAGTTTCTGTCTTCGCCCTTTACCTACGAGCCGGCGGCGTTGGAGAAGATACTGGACTTCTTGACGCAGAACGGAAGCAAGGCGATCGAGACGTTCCAGCTGCAGATTCTGTGTCAGTGGGTGGAAGAGAACATCGTCATCGCAGACGACGACGTCTATGTGCAGGTAAAGGACATCGGAGATCTGGAGGCCGTCTACCAGAACTACTACGATGCGAGCATCCGAAAGCTGGGCGACGAAAAAGATGAGCGACTGGTCCGCGTCTTCATCGAGAACGGTCTCATCTTCGAGGAGGAAGAAAGACGGGTCCGTCTGTTCGAGGGGCAGATCCAAAGTCGATTCGGTATCAGCAAGGATCTGCTGTCGCGACTCGTGGACACGCACATCATCCGGTCGGAGCCGCACGTCAGTGGCGGTTACATGTATGAGCTGAGCCACGACACCCTGGTCGCACCCATACTCAAGGCGAAAGCTCGCCGTATGCGCCAGGAAGCGAAGCGGCGGCGCAAGAAAAAGACCGTTCGGGCGCTGGCGGTTTTCGGTGTTCCACTCCTTATCGGTGCCGTGTCGCTGGCAACGTCCTGGTATGCTCACAGAGGGGAAGTGGACCTGGCCGGCTTGCCACCGACGGCGCGGCTTGTGACCCGCTACCAAGCCGAATCGGACGATCCGGAGATCGCCACGGCCACGATCCAGCAGGGTGTCGCAAAGAACAGCTTGACCGTCTACGGGAAGCGCGAAGGCTCGACCGCAATCAAGATACGCGCTGGCAAAGAGGTCTTGGGCGAAATTCAGGTGTATGTGGCTCAGCCTGTCGTCACAACGGACTCTATCTATATGAATAACGATTGGGTAGAGGAGCGTCATGTTGAGATCACGAATCCAGAGCGCGCTGCGAGACTCGTCTTGAAACAGTACTCCGATGAATTGAGGGACACCGGGACCGCAATCACGGTCGAGTTGAAGGTCCCTTTCGTTTACACCAGGGACGAACTCGGCAACATCAAGAAGGAACTCTCCAAGTCAGAACTAAGAAACCAGAACGATAAACTTCCGAGAACTGAATTCAACAAGGCTGCCCTCGCCGCAGCAGCGGGTTTCGAAGACGTGTTTCAGTTGCCCGTCGACGTAACCGGGTTAGTGATGGTGCCGGTGGCTATTACGTTTCGGCCGACTAAAGCCAGTGGGCCAGACAGCGCTGTAATTCCCAGTCGGCTGGAGCTTAGCGTCAGCGACGTGTATGAGACGACTTTTCAGGGCTACAGGGAGGCACGCTTCGCCCATCTCGGCGGCACGCCCCCGGTAGATTTGGCCTCTCTGGCTGAGCGAGGCGCGATTATGGTTCTCGAAACGAAGACGGGGTTGGCCAATCCGTCTGTCGACCTGCGGGATCTGAGTTCTTTGAAGATGGAAAACCTTCCGCCGCTGAACAGGATCACCGCGGCGGCGATGGACACGGCGGCAGGCGCGGCGCCTCAGGTAGCGGCGTTATCTGCGGAATCTCAACTCTTTCTGATGCCTCGTGAGGATGAGGTCACTGCGGCAATCTACGAAGACGTCCCTGGCGACAGCAAGCGCGGTGCACTCGTAGCGCAGCAAGTTCGTCCGGCCCCCGATGGCCAGAGCAAGATCGTCGCTTCCACCTACGAGATCCAGATCAATGGCGCACCGTACGCGATCACATCTCTGGACGATGAGAATACGGTCAGGATTGATGTTGGACTGGATGGCAGCATCGACAGCATGCTTCTCCTCGACAGGGGACGACATGCCTACGCCAGCAACACTGCGTGGGCGGGCAAGCCACTGTCTCTCGAGAGTTCGGGGAGGATTCAAATCGTTGAATCGAAGAGGTTCTGGTATAAGGGAATAACGGAGTCGACGGATGGCCGGGCCATAATGCCGTTTGATCTCGAGTTCGTTGCCGATACATGGGACTACTGGGTACCGTACAGCGATACGACAAGAGGGCCGAACGGCGGTTCATCGCTTGTGAGCGTGGTTTCTGCGTTCGACGGTGCGACAGTTCGCTTGGACTTCAACCATGACGGAAGTAGCGACTCGGTGTTTCCACTCCAACGTGGACAGGCAATAACGATTCAGTCTAGGGAGGGCACCCACATTCGGTCGACGCGACCCTTGAGCGTCAGCTACCGATACCAAATAAGCGATTGGGAAACCTATGAGGATGGATGGCTGATGTTCCTCATCCCTCCTGTCGGGCATCTGGGGACGGACTACTGGGTGCCGTCCACCGTCACTAAGCTCGTTGTGCTGGCTGTGGAGGACAGTTCAAAGGTCAAGATCGACGGCCAGCCATACACTCTCCAGCGAGGCGGCGTTCAGCAGATCAAGATCACCGACCCTCCAGGTGACTCGAGCCGGGCCGTTCACGTCAGCGCCGACAAGAAGGTTATGGTGGTCGCCATCAATTTCGACGAGGACCGCCACGGCGCCACGTATGCTTATGCCGCGTTGCCTGCCCAGGACACTGTCTATTTCGTTTCGGCTGAGAATCCCCATCACTATCCGGAAGCTGACTCGCACAGCAGGGTCGAGGTGATAACCACCGAAGACAGCACGACCGTGCAATGTGGCGCTGACAAGCAGACACTTCCTGAAGCAGGAACCGTGAAGACGTGCCTGGCGAAGGGCGATGACGTTGTGCGCAGCGACAAGCCGGTGTTCGCCGTTTACATCTCAGAGATCGCGGGCGCGGATGCCTACACCGGCGTTCCCAGACGTTACACCTACGCACATCCATTGCTGCCCTCATCGATGGCGGGCACCAGGTATCTGTTAGCGGGTTACGCCCCGTCGTCCGTTGAAGGGTATGCATCCCCTGTTGGCGTGGCCGTACTCTCGGATGCAGGCGGAGCAACGATCGGTTCGCTCGAACTCGAAGGGCAGCGGATCGTCGATGCTGAGTTTTCGTCGGGCAACCGTCCAATCTTGCTGACTCAGCGCGATGACGGGCGCTACGACTTGCGCGGAATGGATGGCCCGAAGCTCGAGAAGCTCGACCTGGGTCATCCTAGGCCGTCAGCCGACACTGCGGCGTTGGCTACCTTGTCACCGAAAGGTCGTTACATTTTCGCCTCGAACTCCAAGGGCGGTGCCACATTATTGGCGTTGCGGGGCTCACGGATCGATACGATCGGTGCCATTCGCGATACGATTCCGATTCAGCGGGTCGATTTCTCGGCTGATGGTCGCTTGATCCTCACGAGTGACAGCGCTGGTAGGGCTGCCTTGTGGCACCTGAAATGCCTGCGTGAGCCAAATTGTCAGCCGGTCAAGACTTTCCCAGACCCTGGCGTGGAGCGACCAGCCGGGCAGCCGCTCCCGCTGGCGCTGCTGACTCCCGACGGTCGGTATGTTGTCGCGCTGGATGGCGCAGGGTCCGCCCGCGTCTGGGATCTGAACTTCGAGCTTCCCAAGGAAAGACGTCTATCTCTGGATCAGATGCTGATAATCCTCAATGTTCCGTTCCTGGCCTTTCTTCTAGTCTTGATGGCTTTGTCGCCGGTGGCGTTCTTCTACGAGTTGATCACAGCCGAGAGCTGGCTGTCGCAGCTACGGAAGAGGGCGGACGATCCGTCCAGACAGAAGGGTTGGAAGACAAGAGTAGCCCGCTGGCTCAGTTGAGATGGCAAGCAGCCCCGCGCCGAACCACGCCAACCGGCAGAGGACCGCGTCATGGAGAGTATCAGGCAACTGATCGCCGCTGATCGGCTGGAGAAGGCGGTCGATGAGCTCATCGGCCACGTCACCGGCAAAGACGATGAGCTGAGGGATCAATTGACGGCGCACCAGGCCCAACTCAGCAAGACGAAGAAAGATAGTCGGCGCGGATTGATCACCGCTGAACAGGAGAATCAGGCGCGTACACGGGTGCGCTATGCCGTCCTGGAGCTACTTCCAGAGATCGACGCGATGGAGGAAGGGGATAGCCGGCCCAAGCCGGCCGAACCAGTTGGCGCAAAGAAGGTTTCGCGCCCCGGCAGGGACGCTGTCTCGGTCTTCATCTCGTACAACCACAACGATTGCGAGGTAGCGGACAGGCTGCAGGCGGCGCTCGAAAGGGAGGGGATCCAGGTCAGGATCGATCGCGAGGCGATGAAAGCGGGCGAAGATATCAAGCGCTTCATCGAGAATTCGATCCGCGAAACCGACGTCACGCTCTCGATCGTGTCGAATCGCAGTCTGCTCTCTGCCTGGGTCGCGATGGAGACGATCAACACCTTTCATCACGAGCGGGTCGGCGGCGACAAGAAGTTCATCGCTTGCTATATCGAAGATGATTTCTTCCAAACGGACTTCATGCTGGGTGCGGCAGACAAGATTGATGCGCGAATCGCAGAGATCGATGAGAAGATACCCATGTATATGGAGAAGAAACTCGACACCATCGATCTCAACAACGAGAAATCACGGCTGTTCAAGCTGCGCAACAATCTAGGAGAGTTCCTCGTGCGGTTGCGGGCGTCCCTCACGCTCGACATTAGAGAGGAAAGCTTTGACGGAAGTGTCGCGAGGATCATCAGCACGATTCGCGAAGGACGTAGATAGCAGGGCGCTTAGCCACGTCCCGCCTTGCCGCCATCCCAGTCCGCAGTTGTGGACTTCAGGTCGCCTAGCCGTTTAGTTTGACCCCGATGACAGACTTCGCAAACAAGCGGGTCCTGATCACGGGTGCCGCCAGCGGTATCGGCAGCTTGCTGGCGCGGAAGATCGGCGCCCAGAGGGGGCGTATCATCCTCTGGGATATCGACGGCCCGGCCTTGCGGGACCTGAGCGAGGAGCTGAGAGGCCAGGGGCACGACGTCTCGAGCCACCTGTGTGACCTCAGTGACCGGGGAGCAGTCTACAATCGCGCCAGCCGGGTCATCGAACAGATGGGCGGTGTGGACGTGCTCATCAACAACGCCGGCGTCGTCACGGGCAAGTCCGTCCTGGAAGCTGCGGACGAAGAGATCCTCCGGACCTTTGAAATCAACGTTCTGGCCCACTTCTGGACGGTCCGCGCTTTTCTTCCCGGCATGGTCGAGCGGAACAGCGGGCATATCGTAACGGTGGCCTCGGCGGCTGGTTTGGCAGCTGCGCCCCGCCTCAGCGACTACAGCGCCAGCAAATTCGCCGCGGTCGGCTTCGATGAGGCTCTGCGCCTCGAGCTCAAGGACTTGGCACCTGACGTCCGGACGACCGTGGTCTGCCCATTCTATGTGGCAACCGGGATGTTCGCCGGCGTAAAGACCCGCTTTCCCTGGTTGTTACCGATCCTGCCGCCGGAGTACGCCGCCGATCGAATCCTCGAGGCGGTCCGTAAGAACCGGCAGCGCCTAATCATGCCGCGCTTCGTGCTGCTCGCCCCTCCGCTGCGCCTGCTGCCGCCGCGCTGGTTCGACGGATTGCTGGGTTTCTTCGGTGTGACGCGTAGTATGGATGAGTTCAGTGGCCGTGACGCATTGCCGCCCGCAGAGTAGCGGGGTGGGGTTTAAGAAAGTGCTCGAGGATCTGCTCGCGTCAGGAACCGTCGATGTCGGTTAGGCGCGGATCCTTGCGGAAGCAGTAGCGCCCGATAAGAGCGAAGGGAACGGCACCCGCCACCAGGATCAGGCCGTCCCAACGGGCAGGGGAACCGAGCATGATCCGCACGCCTGACCCAAACAGGATCAGCGCCACGCCCCAGCAGACGATGCCGATCGATCGCCAGAAGATCTTTCCGAGTGCTCGGTCCGCCTTGTCCAGCCCGGGAACTTTCCTCAGCGATCTTCGCATGCCTCGTGACTTGGTTTGGAGGGTGGGTGACAAAACGGCCCGACGGATTATAATACCGGGACCGGGCGCCGGGACCTACTTATCCTTGGTGGAGGTTTCCCGAAAGGGGAGAGGTGGCCGAGAGGCTTAAGGCGGCACCCTGCTAAGGTGTTGGGGGCGTTTGCCCCTCGTGGGTTCGAATCCCACCCTCTCCGCCATAGCTGGTTCCAGGGGCCGTGCCCAGTTTCAGGCACGGCCCCTGTTCTTCTGTCAGTCGGTCAGCCTATCTGAGATTCGATTCTGTCCCTGCCTACCGGAAAGTTGTTGCCGCTAGTTGCGTGTAGCGTGCTTCCGCGCGCCGCGCGCTGGCCTCAGTCGTCGAGCCACAATCGATCGGACGTTCGAAAGTTCTGTTGGCGTGTGATCTCTCACACAGGTTGTTCCCGGTAACACACGAAGCGTCCACTCAGTCGACACGATCAACGGCTCAGATTCTCGCACAATGATCGCAGTAGTCGCGAAGCTGACGCCCTGAATTGCAGAGAAGCCGCGGGATGTCGTCAGGTTCGGGCGGGCGGACGCGCTCAAAAGCCGAACCGCGTTTAGAGGTCTAAGCTATTGTAGCTATTGACGATGCAGGCCCGAGCACCGGGAGCTCGCGTGTTTCTCAGGCCGACGGATTCGTTCGCCGCGGTCAAGAGACCGGCCGGCCGTTAGCCGATCAAGTTCGTCGACGTCCGAATTTGGAGCGCGACAGCCGCGCGCGATTTCGCACGAACACTTGACCGTTCGATTCGGATATCTCCGGACTTTATTGAGAGACATGAATGACGCTTGACGTGAATAGCTCGATCATCTAAACTGACCATCACCTTTATTAAAACCGGGAGTGCGACGGCAGAAGTCGTCTGCGTTTTTATAACAGATCTCCTCGAAAGAAAGGACTCGGTCGCGGCGCGCGGACACTCTTCGGAATAAAAACTCAGTCCCTCCGAAGAGCCTGCGCGAAGTCGGGCGAATCATCTCTGTCGAGTCCGAGGTTTTGGAGGTTTTCAATGTCCGAGGTACTCACACCAATCGAGCGGCGAATCTACAACTACCTCGTAGACTACTTGAAACGCGAGACGTTCCAGCCAAGCATCCGGGAGATCGGGACTCGCTTCGGAATTCGCTCCACCAAGACCGTCACGGAGCATCTCCAGTCGCTCCAGCGCAAGGGGTACCTCGATCGCACCCCCTCCCGTTCGCGAGCGCTCAAGATCCTGGGCCTCAACTTGTCCCCAGAAACCTATACCGTCCCGCTTTTTCGTAACGGAACCTACGATTCGCCCGAAGAGGAGGAGGTCGAGGCGCGCTTTGATCTGGACCGGGCCTTCGCGTGTACGCCCGACTGCTTCCTGGTGCGGGTCAACGGATCGGGGCTCGGTGACTTGGGCATTCTCGAGGGCGACCTCGTCTTGGTCGAGCCGACCGACCAGCTTGCCGGCGCCGAAGTCGCCGTGTTCGAGAAAGGCGGGACCGTCGAGCTCAGGCGGACTTCGACAGGGGCTGGGTCGGCGAATGGCGGGGCGTGGGAGAATGGCGGGGCTGAGGGCCGACTTTTAGGGTTGGCGCGAGCCGTGCTTAGGACACTGACTCAATAAAACACCAGCCGAGAACATCTCCGAATCGTCAGACGGAAGCTTTGTGGGCAGCGGGAGTGTCATGATGGTCGATGACTCGCGCTGGATGGCTATCGCCCTCGAGGAAGCCCGGGCGGGTGGGAAGCTGGCCGAGGTTCCAGTGGGTGCCGTCGTCGTGCGTGACGGTAAAGTGCTGGCCCGGCACCACAACCGGACGCGCGAGCTGGCCGACCCGACCGCTCATGCCGAAGTCCTTGCCTTGCGGGAAGCGGCGGAACAGTTGGGCGATTGGCGGTTGAGTGGCTGCACTCTCTATGTGACGCTTGAACCGTGTGCCATGTGCGCAGGGGCCATCGTGCTGTCGCGGTTGGAGCGGCTGGTCTTCGCGACCCCCGACCCGAAAGCGGGGATGTGTGGCAGCCTGGAAAATCTCGTTCAAGATGAGCGACTGAATCACAGAGTCGTGCTAGAGACTGGCGTGATGGCCGAGGCGGCGGCGGACTTGATGAGAGAGTTCTTTCGCGAGAGGAGAAAGTGAGGTCGCGAGCTGCGATCCGGGTTTTGGTGGCCGAGGAGCTGCGGTACTTTGTGCGCTATGTCGATGTGCCCGCGGACATCGAGATCGAGTGGCTGGCGAGCTCGCAGCCGGTGCCCGAGGGGGATTACTGCGGCCTTCTGCCGTTACTCTCGCGGCAAATCGATGATAGGCTGCTCGACCGTCTGCCAGAGTTGAAGGTGGTGGCGAACTGCGCGGTTGGCTTTGACAACTTCGACCTGGAAGCGATGCGGGCCCGGGGAGTGGCGGCGTCCAACACCCCAGATGTGCTGACGGAGGCCACCGCCGATCTCACTTGGGCGCTGATCCTGGCGGTGAGCCGGCGGCTGAATGAGGCCGAGCGTCTGGCGCGGGATGGCGCCTGGCGCTGGCACCCGACGTTGCTGCTGGGCCTCGAACTACGGGGTCGCCGCCTGGGACTGCTGGGCGCCGGTCGAATCGGGCGGGCGGTGGGCCGGCGGGCCGTGCCGTTCGGGATGGAGGTCGCCTACTGGGATCGAGCGGAACAGCCGGAGTTCGAGGCGGAAGTCGGAGCGCTGAGAGTCGAGCGCCTGGACGAGCTGTTGTCGACTTCCGATATCGTTTCCATCCATGTTCAGCTCAGCCAAGCGACGACGGGCTTGCTGGGCGCGAGTCAACTGAGCCTGATGAAAGAGGGTGCGATGCTCATCAACACGGCGCGCGGCGGGATCGTCGATGAAGAGGCGCTTTGCCGGGCGTTGGAGTCGGGCAAGCTGCGGGGAGCCGGCCTCGACGTCTACGAAAACGAGCCGGAGATTCGCGCTTGCCTGAAAGCTCTGCCCAACGTCGTGCTGCTACCGCACATCGGGAGCGCCACAGAGGATACGCGGCGACGGATGTTCGAGCTGGCCTGGTCTAATCTGCTGCGCGGCGTGCGCGGTGAACCGCTGGTTACCCCGGTGTGACGGACTCGTTGTTTCGCTAGCGATCCCCGCTGTCGCCGGGGAAGGCGTCGATTGCCTCGCGGATGATCGCATGTGCCCGCCCGACCGGTTCCCACCCCAAGACCGCCGTCTGCTTGCCTTCCAGATCCTTGTAGACCTGAAAAAAGTACTCTACCTCTTTCAACAGGTGGGTCGGTAGATCGCCGAGATCTTCGACCTCGGCGAAACGCGGGTCCTCGTTTGGCACCGCCAGGATCTTCTCGTCCTGGCCGGCTTCGTCGGTCATCAGCAGAACGCCGATTGGGCGGGCTGAGAGAAAGCAGCCGGTGAAGGTCGGGTCGGTGACGAGGACCAGGGCATCCAGCGGGTCGCCATCCGGCGACAGCGTCCCGGTGACGAAGCCGTAATCGCCAGGGTAATGGACCGGCGAGTGGAGAACGCGATCGAGCCGGAAGACGCCGAGCTTTGGGTCAAACTCCACTTTGTTGCGGGACCCCTTGGGGATCTCGACGACGACGTGGAGGACGTTGGGGGAATCGGGGTGGGCCGGCAGATCCTTGAGATTCATCTTTGTTTCACCCTCACAAGGCTGCGTGGCTAGCCTGAGTCAGCCAGGCGATCGCCGGACGACCCACCGAAGATGCGGAGAATGGCAAACAGCGCGCCGATGCCCAGGGCGTACGACAGGAACCAGGGCATGCCGTAGGCCGTCGGGATGTCACCCAG
Organism: Gemmatimonadota bacterium; assembly: GCA_041617795.1. Lineage (GTDB taxonomy): Bacteria > Gemmatimonadota > Gemmatimonadetes > Palauibacterales > KS3-K002 > JBFJOD01. The sequence goes on from JBFJOD010000039.1 coordinate 21,551, forward strand.
CAACATCCCGACGAACGCGACAGTCATGGCGTAAGGCAGCTGGGTGCGGACGTGGTCGACGTGATCGGACGCCGAGGCCATCGAGCTCAGGACGGTCGTATCGGAGATCGGCGAGCAGTGGTCACCGAAGATCGCACCCGCCAGCACGGAACTGATCGTTCCCAGGAGGACCGTGTAATGGGCGTCGCCGGAAAAACCGGCGCCGCCACCCAGCGTCACCGCCAGCGGAATGACCAGCGGTATCAGAATCGCCATGGTCGCCCATGACGTGCCCGTCGCAAAGGCTGTTAATGCGGCGGCGATGAACACCGATACCGGCAGCAGCTGCAGCGGGAAGCCAGTCGTCTCGAGGATGTAGCTGACGTACTGGGCGGTGCCGACGGCTTCAGTGGCAGCGCCCAGCGACCAGGCGAGCACGAGAATGACGATGGCCAGCACCATCGCCCGCAGGCCACCCGCCCAAGCCTCGATCGCCTCGGGTACCTTCAAGATCCGCTGTGCCGTCGCCAGCAAGAAGGCGACCAGGACGCCCGCGAACGATCCCCAGAGCAGGGCGTTGAACGCATTGGCTGCCCCGAGGATCTCGGTCAGGCTGGCCGGGCCCTCAACGTTGGCCCGGCCATCCAGATAGAGACCCAGCAGCACGACCACGATCACGGTTAGTACAGGTAGGCCCGCATTGAACCAACGGCGGGGCTTACCCTCTTTCGGCTGCATCATCTCGGCGTTGGTGTCGACGAGCAACATGGCGTCCGGGCGGTACAGTCCCGCGCCGCGCGCCGCGCGTCGTTCGGCCGCCAGCATCGGGCCGAAGTCGCGCTGGGTCCACGCCACTAAGAAGACCATGCAAAGGGCGAGAATCGGATAGAACAGATAGGGTATGGTGCTGAGGAAGATGGTGAACGGACTGGCGCCGCTGAGTTGGCCGGCGAGTTCCACGTCGGCGCCGGCGATCTGGCCGGCCGCGGCCTGCAAACCATCCGCGATGAGCGAGATCTCGTAACCGGCCCAGGTGGATACGAAGATGATCGCGGCCACCGGGGCCGCGGTGGAATCGACGATATAGGAGAGCTTCTCGCGTGAGATGCGCAGGCGGTCGGTGATCGGCCGCATCGTGTTGCCGACGATCAAGGTGTTGGCGTAATCGTCGAAGAAGATCGCGAGGCCGGCCAGGAAAGTCGCCAGCTGGCCGCGCCGGCGATTCGTGGCCATTGGCGCCACGGCATCGACGATGCCTTGCGTTCCGCCGCTGCGTGCCATCAGCCCGACCATCCCACCCAGCAGGAGGCTGAACAAGATGATCGCCGCATGATCCGGGTGAGCGAGGGCGGGGGCGACGAAGGTGTCGATGGAGCGGAGCGTCGCGGCGATGGGGTTCATTCCGACGACAAACAGACCGCCGAGCCAAACACCGGCGAACAGCGATATGACCACCTCGCGCGTGATGAGTGCCAACGCGATCGCCAGCAGCGGCGGCAAGATGCTGAACCAACCAGGCAGGAAAAGCGGTGAGATCTCGGCGCTGCGGTCGGCGACGAAAACACGCAAGGGCAGATCGCGGCGCCGCTCGGCCTCCAAGCCGACGACCTCGACCACGCTTCCTGGCGCGGCGAAACCGCTTGCCAGTACGGCGCCGTCAGCGGCGCGCTCCA
>JBFJOD010000040.1:0-23112 GCA_041617795.1 Gemmatimonadota bacterium
CGAACGTCCGCGCGCACCCGGGCTCGCAAAGCGAGAACGCAGCCAAGCTCGGGCTGCTGGGCGAAGTCGGTCTCTCCTACCCGACGCGCTCAGCGGTCTATATCGCGCTTCGCGGACAGTATCGCTGGGTGGGCAACGTGGGGATCGGGCCTTTCTCGGATGTTGGTGGCGGCCTCGGGGACTTCCCGCCTACCAGAGTCGACTTCAGCCACAGCTTCTTCGCCGCCGGGCTCGGCTTCCGCTTCTAGCGGCGCCGCTGCTGCCAGTTGGCCGAAACAGCTGCGCGGCCGCAGCGCAGGCTTCGGAGTTGCCAGGGGAGCTCTGCAAGGTGATGCGCGGAAGCCACACATAATAAGAATCATTCTTGGGGCTTCCCTTACGGTCCGTTGGCTCCGGGGTCGGCCCACCTCTTGCGTCCTGCGTCGATTTCGACCGGCGTAACGGCTTCGAACCTAAGCATAAACACATGCACATCATCACGGATTACAAGACACGTCTGAGCGCATCCCTGGCCCACAGAGGGATCGAAATTGCTGGGCCGATTCCTGAAGCCTACGTCGAGGTACTCAGCGCCGAGGCACTGGAGTTCGTCGTTCAGTTGGCTCGCCAATTCGAGACGCGGCGCCAGGAGCTGCTGGTCCGGCGCGCTGAACGTCAAACCGAGTGGTCGGCAGGGAAGGCGTTCGATTTCCTGGCTGAGACGAAGCAGGTGAGGACAGGTGACTGGAAGGTCGCCGCGATACCGGACGATCTGCTTGACCGGCGCGTGGAGATCACGGGGCCGGTGGAGCGAAAGATGGTGATCAACGCGCTGAACTCAGGCGCGAACGTGTTCATGGCCGATTTCGAGGACGCCAACTCTCCGACCTGGGCCAACAACATTGAAGGCCAGATCAACCTACGCGATGCGGTCACGGGTCAGATCACCTACACGAGCCCAGAGGGCAAGCAGTACGAGTTGAACGAATCGGTCGCGACGCTTTTCGTCCGGCCGCGCGGTTGGCATCTGGACGAGAAGCACGTCAGGGTCGACGGCAAGCCAGTGTCTGCCTCATTGTTCGATTTCGGCCTGTTCTTCTTTCACAACGCCGCCAATCAAATCGAGCGAGGGACGGGCCCGTACTTCTACCTGCCAAAACTGGAGAGCTACCTAGAGGCGCGGCTTTGGAATGACGTTTTCAACCTGGCACAGGACGAGCTGGGTATCCCACGTGGAACGATCCGCGCAACGGTGCTCATTGAGACGCTTTCAGCCGCCTTCGAGATGGATGAGATCCTCTATGAGTTGAGGGACCACTCGGCGGGCCTCAACTGCGGCCGCTGGGACTACATCTTCAGCTTTATCAAGAAATTCCGGGCGCGGTCTGACTATGTGCTGCCTGATCGCGGCCTGGTTACGATGGATCGCCACTTCCTCAACGCCTATGTCGAGCTGTTGATCCGAACGTGTCACCGACGCGGTGCGCACGCTATGGGCGGGATGGCGGCGCAGATCCCCATCAAGCACGATGAAAAGGCGAACGAACAGGCCCTGGAAAAGGTCAGACAAGACAAGCTGCGGGAGGTCAAAGCGGGGCATGACGGCACGTGGGTGGCTCATCCGGGCCTTGTGCCGATCGCCAGACAGATCTTCGATCAGCACATGGAGGGGGCCAACCAATTGGAGCGGATGCGCGACGACGTCGTCGTGACGCCCGACGATCTGGTTGCGGTTCCCGACGGAGAAATCACCGAGCGAGGCCTCCGTCACAATATCGACGTCGGGATCCAGTACCTGGAATCCTGGCTCAGAGGTTCGGGCTGCGTTCCGATTTACAACCTGATGGAGGACGCGGCGACGGCGGAGATTTCACGCAGCCAGGTGTGGCAGTGGGTCAAGCACGAGGCGCGACTGGCGGATGGTCGACCCGTCACTGCAGAGCTGGTTCGCCAGATCACCGCCGAGGAGCTGGCGAAGCTTAGGGACAAGCTGGGCGGCGAGCGCTTCGAGTCCGGTGCGTTCGAGCTTGCTTCGCAAATCTTTGATGACATCACAACACGACCAGAGTTCACAGAATTCATGACGCTGGTCGCCTACAACCACATCGATTGAACCCGAAGCGCCGGGGGACGTTCATGGACAAGCAGACTTTTATCACCAAACTCGAAGCGGAGTGGCAGAACTCGCAGCGTTGGCTGGGCATCAAGCGTCCCTACAGTGCGGAAGATGTCTATCGCCTCCGGGGCACGGTGCAGGTCGAACACACACTGGCCAGGAGAGGGGCGGCCAAGTTGTGGAATCTGCTTCACAACGGTGAACGGATATCGGCATTGAGCGTGCTGACCGGAAGCCAGGCCGTCCAGCAGGTGAAAGCCGGGCTCAAGTCGATCTATGTCAGTGGCTGGCAGGTGGCCGGTGATATGAACACGGCGATGCAGACCTACCCGGACCAGAGCATGTATCCCGCCGACAGCGGACCCAGCCTGGTCAAGCGGATCAACAACGCCTTGATGAGGGCGGATCAGATCGATCACATGAAGGGCAAGAACGGTACTGATTGGTTTGTCCCGATCGTGGCCGATGCTGAAGCAGGGTTCGGAGGCTTGCTCAACGTTCATGAGTTGATGAAGGCGTACATCGATGCCGGGACAGCCGCGGTACATCTAGAGGACCAGCTGGCCTCACTGAAAAAGTGCGGACACCTCGGTGGCAAAGTTCTGGTTCCAACCAGCGAGTTCATCACGAAACTGGTCTCGGCGCGGCTGGCGGCGGACATCTGTGGTGTCGATACGTTGATTATCGCGCGGACGGATGCTGAAAGCGCAACGATCCTGGCTAACGACATCGACGAGTACGACCGGGAATTCATCGTCGGCGAGCGAACACCGGAAGGCTTCATTCGGGTGCGCTGCGGAGTCGAAGCGGCCATTCATCGCGGCCTGGCTTATGCGCCGTATGCTGATCTCGTATGGTTCGAGACCAAGACCCCGGATCTGGAGGAGGCGCGCAAGTTCGCCGAAGCGATGCACGAACAGTATCCGGGCAAGTTGTTGGCCTACAACTGTTCGCCGTCTTTCAATTGGAAGCGCTACCTCAGCGATTCGCAGCTAGAGACTTTCCAAGTGGAGCTGGGAGCCCTGGGCTACAAGTACCAGTTCGTGACGTTGTCGGGATTCCATTGCGTGAACCACGCAATGTTCGTTTTGGCCCGCGATTACAAAGTGCGCGGCATGGCCGCATACGCCGAACTCCAGGAGGCAGAGTTCGCATCGGAGAATGATGGCTATGAGGCTGTTCGACACCAGGAGTTCGTGGGAGCGGGCTACTTCGACCAGGTCACACGGGCGACGACCGGTGACCGTACTTCGACGCTGGCGTTGGAAGGCTCCACCGAGCAGGAGCAGTTCCAGGTCGTCACGGAGCAACACTGACTCCAGCCGCCCGAACGGTCGACGGCCGCCCTTGTTTGTGCTGCGCCGTCATTTCATCCGTCGGCGCCGACTGGCATTACGTCGGGCGGCGGCTCAAACGGCTCGACCGAGGCTGGGGTTTTAAGGGGGAGCTGCGTCGGCGGTAGCGCCTTGTCGTGCCCTCGACCTTAGCGGATCGGTACCTCACCGCGGTTCTGGAAGCTGAGAGTCCGGCCGCCTATCCGCGTTTCGACCCGCAGTTTGCTGTCCAGTTTGTAACTGACGCTGCCTTGTTCCAGCAGCGCTCGAGCCCCCACGCCGATACCCTCCCAGCTGAAGCGAGCCGGAATCGCGACTCGCGTATGAGCGGCTGACACCAGAACCACAGATTCATCAAGCAAGGCGGAGCCGAAGTGCGTCCCCTCGAGATCGAGGTCCGCCTCCACGCGTGTGGTTGGAATGTCGTAGTCGTTCGGGTTGAAGACGTCGAGCCAAAGAGTGAGTGACACTCCGTTCAAATCGAGGCCGTTGACCTGGACGGCATCGAGTTCGAGGGTCGGTTGCTCGAAACGGAATTGGCTGAGCGTCGCGCAGCCACACAGGACGCTGGCTAACATAGCCGGCAGCAGGATTCTGGCGTGGCGCAGCCGGGCAGCGCGGGCTAGACTGTTATGTCGCTTTCTTTTCATTAAAATAACTTGATGGGAGACAGCGCGTGGCGCTAGGTATACCGTCGAGGTCTACCTCTAGCTGATTGTCAGTCTGCGGATCGACCTGTCGACGAGGAGGAAATCGATGAGCAGGATCCGCTTCGCAAGCACATTCCCGATCGCCTTACTGGGACTCATTGTTGCTGCGCCTTCGCCCGCGCAGGACGCGGGTGGGCGAGCCGGCGTTGATGATTCGACGCTGTTCGGTGGACTTGAGTACCGGATGGTCGGCCCATTCCGCGGCGGCCGCTCGACGGCCGTGACCGGTGTGCCGGGCCGCCCCCACACATTCTTGATGGGAACAACGGGTGGCGGGGTGTGGCGCACGACAGACGCCGGGCATACCTGGTCGAACATTTCCGATGGAGATTTCGGAGGCTCGATCGGAGCTGTCGCCGTCGCGCCGTCCGACCCGAACGTCATCTATGTCGGACAGGGCAGCGTCGACATCCGCGGCAACACTTCTACGGGACGCGGCGTCTATAAGTCCACCGACGGCGGAAACACCTGGGTCTTCAGCGGGCTGCGTGAGGCCGGGCAGATCGGGCGCATAGAGGTCCACCCGCACAACGCTGAGCTGGTCTACGTCGCAGCTCTCGGTCATCCCTTCGGAAAGAATCCTGAGCGCGGCATCTTCCGCTCGCAAGACGGCGGTGCCACCTGGCAGCACGTCCTGGCACTGAACGACAGCACGGGAGCTGCGGACTTGGCAATGAACTCTCGCAACCCGCGCGAGATCTATGCCGGCATGTGGCGGGCCGAGCGTAAACCTTGGACCCTGATCAGTGGTGCTGTTGAGGGTGGTGTCTACAAGACGATGGACGGTGGTGATACTTGGAAGAAGCTCGCGGGTGGTCTGCCGGCCGGGCTAGTGGGGAAGGTGGGCGTCACGGTGTCAGCGGCCAATCCGGATCGGGTGTGGGCGATCATCCAGGCGGAGCCGGACGGCGGCGTGTACCGATCGGACGATGCTGGCAAGAGCTGGAGCCGGGTGAACAGCGAGAACAAACTAAGGCAACGCGCCTTCTACTACACGCATGTGGTGGCGGACCCTGGCGATGAGAATACCGTCTACGGTTTGAACGTTCGGTTCTACCGCTCCATCGACGGTGGGGAAAGCTTCGATTCATTGCCCGTCCCTCATGGAGATATCCATGACCTGTGGATCAACCCGGAGGATTCGCGGATCATGGTCGTGGCCAATGACGGTGGGGCGCAGGTGACCCTGAACGGCGGCCAGACCTGGTCCACCTACCTGAACCAGCCCACGGCCGAGCTGTACGATGTGATCGTCGACGCTGCTTTCCCCTATCGACTGTATGGGGGCCAACAGGACAATACGACGATCAGCGTGCCCGCCTGGAGCGCCAGCAACACGCTCCACCCGAAGCAGCACTGGCTGAACGTCGGTGGCTGCGAGACGGGCCCGGTGGGGCTGCATCCCGACGCGGCCGATGTGATATACGCCGGTTGTTATGGCGGTATCATCGACCGCTTCGACCGAGTCAGTGGCCAACGCCGCTGGGTCACCGTCTACCCGGAGGAGCAGTCGGGTGACGCGGCCCGCAACTTGAAGTACCGCTTTCAATGGGTGTCTCCGATCGTGGTCTCACCGCATGATCCGACCGTCGTCTACCATGCCTCGCAGTACGTTCACCGCTCCAGCGATGGCGGCATGACGTGGGAGACGCTCAGCCCTGATCTCACCACGAACACCCTTGCACACCAGGACTATTCGGGTGGTCCCATCGATCGCGACATCACGGGTGTCGAGATCTACAACACAGTCTTCTCGTTGGCGGTATCGCCTCATTCGGCGGATGTCATCTGGGCGGGCAGTGACGACGGGCGCGTCCACGTCTCCCGGGACAATGGTGCAAGCTGGTTGGATGTCACGCCGCGTGGGATGCCGCGGTATGGGACGGTGGATGAGATCGAGGTTTCCAGTCATCAACCGGGACGGGCCCTGCTGGCCGTGCATCGCTACCGGGAAGACGACTTTGCCCCTTACATCTTCCGCACCAACGACTACGGAGCCTCCTGGCAGCGCCTAACCGACGGTCGCAACGGCATCCCGGCCGACTATCCGGTACGAACGGTCCGGGAGGATCCCAATCGCCAGGGACTGCTTTACGCCGGGACGGAGTTCGGCGTGTTCGTTTCATTTGACGATGGGCGTCGCTGGCAGTCGCTTCAGCTGAATCTGCCGGTCACTCCGGTAACGGGCATGCGGGTTCGCCATTTAGATCTGATCATCGCGACCCAGGGGCGCTCGTTCTGGATTCTGGACGATGTCACGCCCTTACATGAGATGACCGACGAACTGGCGCAGGCCAGCGCCCATCTGTTCACACCGCGGCGCGCCTATCGGGTCAATTCCGCTGGTGTCTCTTCGGATACCGAGGCGTTTCCTGAGCCACTCCCGGGCAAAGCGCTGATTCACTACTACCTGGCGGCTCGACCCAGCGGCGAGGTAAAGCTGGAAATCCTGGATGATCAGGAGAGGACGGTACGCTCATTCTCCAGCGACTCTCTAGAGGCAGCGCGAGTCGACCAGAAGCCACTCGAGCCAAAGGTCGGGTTGAATCGCCTGGCCTGGGATCTGACTTACGCCGGGCCGGACACATTGGGCGGCATTGTGATCTCGGGTTATGTGGGAGGCCCCAAGGCACCGCCCGGGACTTATCGGGTGCGGTTCACTTCCGGCGCGGTAAGCGAAGAGCGTCTGTTCAGCCTGCTGGCGGATCCACGTCTCGAAGGGGTCACGCAGTTCGACTACGATGAGCAATTCCGGCTGTCGCTGGCAGTCCGGGACACCCTGAGCGTTATCTACAAAGCCATTCGCAACATCCAGTCTGTAAGCCGGCAGTTGGCCGAGCTGGTAGAGCGAGCCGAAGCGGCAAGCTACTCGCGTGAAGTCACGGGGCCGGCGGACTCGCTACGCCAACGACTGCTGTCGATCGAGGGAGAGCTCAGACAGACCAGGAACGAGAGCAACCAGGACGGTTTACGGTTTCCGCCGAAACTTGATACCCAGTTCCTCACGCTGTACGGCTACGTGACGGGCGTAGACAACTACAGCTATGGCGGCCCTGAAGGCAAGCCGACGGCGGGGGCTTACGAGAGGTTCGAGCACCTGAACGCCGTTTGGGGGGAGATCAGCACTGGTCTGGGTCAGATTCTGGGAACGGAGATCCCGGAGCTAAACGCCAGCCTGCAGCGTGCCGGCGTGCCAGCCGTCGTCGTTCCAGGTTCATAAACGTCGCGGCGGCCTAAGCCGCGGCAGACCGCTGGGCTGGCGCTATACCGCCGTCGTGGAACTTATCGTGATGCGAATCGCTACCAGGCGATTCCGTAATCCTCTCCGTAATCGCTCGATCCGCCCCAAAAAGTCCCGTGGTCCCAATCGAAGTAGATCGCGTTGATCGGTCCCGAAGTGAGCCGACGCGCGGTGAGGTCGTAGCCCATCGCCCGTAACTCGGAGCGCACCCAGGGTGGCACCGATTCATTAATCAGAAGGCGGCCGGGTATCGACTCATGATTCCTGAAAGAGTTCCTCATCTGGAAGCTGTTGATGTTCGCCGCCTCTGCCGCCTCCTGAACGTTCATCCCGAACTCGACGACGTTGAGGAAGAACTGCAGCAGGTTTTGGTCCTGAGTATCACCTCCCTGAACCGCGAATGACAGAAACGGTTTGCCATCCTTGAGGGCGAGGCTGGGGGTCAGGGTGGCGCGCGGCCTTTTGCCCGGCTCGATCACATTGAACGGATTCTCGGCAGGGTCGAGCACGAAGCTTTGGGCACGCTGGCTCATGCCGATGCCGGTGCGCCCGGCGATGACCGCGGGAATCCAGGCCCCGCTGGGAGTGACTGAGACCACCCAACCTTCGGCATCGGCCGTCTGGATCGAGGTTGTACCGAGATAGAACGCCTCTTCATCCGGAGCCGCTCTAGCGCTCGACTCTTCCGAGGTCACCGGCCATTTGGGCGCCCAGCCCTCGAGGAACTGCAGGTAAGGGTTCGTTGCGCTTTGGAACGGGTAGGGGTCGCCGGGCCCGACATTGGGATCGTTACGCTCCCAGTTGATCTGCCTGGCACGCTCGCTGGCGTATGCCTTGGTCAACAGCCCCTTGATGGGCTCCTCTGGCGGAAAGTAAGGGTCTCCGTAATAGAAGTCGCGATCGGCAAAGGTCAGATTCATCGTCTGGTAAAGCGCATGGATGTAGCGCGCGCTGTTGTAGCCCATCGACTTGAGATCCAGAGTCTCTAAGATGTTGAGTGCTTGCAAGAGCACCGGGCCCTGGACCCACGTCGTCAGCTTGTAGACCTCGATCCCCTTGTAAGTGGTCATTACGGGCTCTTCGATGTGGACCTGCCAGCCCGACAAATCCTCTTCGGTGATCAGCGCGCCTTGCTCCCGGGCCCCACGCACGAACTCCTGCGCGATGTCGCCTTTGTAGAATCGATCGTAGGCAGCGTAGATGGCCTGCTTGCGATTCTTTCCGGCGGCAAGTGCTTGCTGCTCGGCTTCGACGAGCTTGCGCAGAGTCGCTGCCAGGTCCGCTTGCCGGAATACCTCGCCGGCGGACGGCGCCTCGCGCTCTTTGCCGGGGTGCGTCAAGTAGACCTCAGCCGAATAGGGCCATTCCTTGATGCGCTCTTTGTTGCGCTCGATCGCATCGGCGGCTTGGCCTTCGATCGGGTATCCATCAGCCATCTGGATGGAGGGAGCGAGCACATCCTTGAGGCTGAGCGTGCCGTACTCGGCTAGCATGACCATGAGGCCGCCGGGCGTCCCCGGCGTGACCGCCGCCAGCGGCCCGAGGTCCGGGGGATAGTTGAGGTTCTTCTCCTTGAAGAACTCAGGCGTCGCGCCGGTCGGTGCCACTCCCAACCCGTTGATCCCGACGACTTTCCCCGTGTAGGGGTTGTAGATCAGCGCCTGTGTTTCGCCGCCCCAACCCAGGACGTCCCACATAGTGGATGTGGCTCCCAGCATGGCGCAGGCGGCATCGACGGCGTTGCCTCCTTTCATGAACATCATCGCGCCGGCGGTTGCACCCAGCGGCTTCCCGGTTATCGCCACCCAGTGGCTTCCGTGCAGGACCGGCTTCGTTGTGCGCTGGGCTTGGAGTTCCACGGGCGACTGATAGGCAAGATTGACCAGGGCTGCGGCTAGCAGGGGCTTCCCGGCTCGCATGAGTCCTCCTCATTGCCAGAAGGGCGCAGGGTCTCGGCTTGATCGATATAAAATAGCGAATCGCCGCCACACCGCACGCTCAAGCGGTCCTGACCGGTGCCCGGTGTTGCGTCCGTGCCGGATAACGGCCAATATAATCGCGACTTAGCCCGATTTCCCTGTCCGATGAAATGTGAACTTCCTCGTCGCGGATCGTTATGGCCCGCTATCCAGACCAACCCGATTCACCAGCCCAACCTGACAAGATGGGTTTCGGCGCTCAGGACTTTGGTGTGAGCGCGGACTTGCCCGAGACGATCGGACCCTACCGGGTTCTCGAAATATTGGGTGAGGGTGGCATGGGGATGGTTTACCTGGCCGAACAGACCGAGCCGGTGAAGCGCCGGGTAGCGTTGAAGGTCATCAAGCCGGGGATGGACTCCCGGCAGATCATCGCGCGCTTTGAGGCGGAGCGACAGGCGCTGGCGGTGATGGACCACCCCAACATCGCTACGGTGTTCGAGGGAGGTGTAACTGAGGCCGGGCGGCCTTACTTCGCGATGGAACTGGTGCAGGGGCCGTCAATCACGGATTACTGCGACCAGCAGCGGCTATCGATCCGGGATCGACTCCAGCTTTTCATACCCGTGTGCTTGGCGGTCCAGCACGCGCATCAGAAAGGCGTTATTCACCGAGACCTCAAGCCTTCGAACATCCCGGTGACGCTTCTGGACGGGAAGCCTTTGCCGAAAGTCATTGATTTCGGCATCGCCAAGGCGGTTGGCCAGCGCCTCTGCGAGGAGACCCTGCTGACCCAGACCGGCCATCTGATCGGTACGCCGGCCTACATGAGCCCCGAACAAGCGGAGATGTCGGGTCTGGATATCGACACGCGCACCGACATCTACTCTCTGGGCGTCGTGCTCTACCAACTGCTGGTCGGTGAGCTGCCGTTTGATTCCAACGAGCTCCAGGGTCTGGCAGCGCTCTATACGCTACTCGAGAAAGAACCGCCGACCCCGAGCGCTCGCTTCAAGACTTTGGGTGAGCGCCGTAACACCGTCGCCGATCATCGCCGCACCGACCCCAGCACACACGATAGGCGGCTCAAAGGTGACCTGGGTTGGATCACGATGCGGGCAATGGAAAAAGACCGGTCGCGCCGCTACGTGACTGCCAACTCCCTGGCTTCGGATATCCAGCGTTACCTCGACCATCAACCCGTCATCGCCCGAGCGCCTAGCGCCGCCTACAGGTTCGGCAAGTTCATCCGCCGTCACCGCGTCGGCGTTGCGGCCGGAACGGTGGTCGCGCTGGCTCTGCTGATCAGCTCGGTCGCCGTTGCCGTTCTGGCTGTTGAAGCGACGCGGGCCCGCAACGATGCGGACCGCCGTCGCTTGCAGGCAGAAGATCTGATCAGCTTCATGGTCGGGGATCTGCAGAATAAGCTTCAGCCGATCGGTCGCCTCGACGTCCTGGATGATGTGGGTGACAAGGCGCTCGACTATTTTGCCTCGGTGCCCGCCGAGCAGCTGACCGACGAGGAGCTGTTTCGTCGTTCGCAAGCGATGAGCCAGATCGGAGCAGTGCGAGTAGCTCAGGGCAACCTGCCGGCCGCACGGGAGGCGTTCGAAGAATCGCTGGCTCTGGCGCTCGGCCTGGCGGACCGCGATGCCAGGAACGACGAGTGGCAACTAGGTCTCGCCGCCGCGCATTTCTGGTTGGGATATGCGCAATGGCGCTCGGGAGATCTGGATACGGCGTTGCAGCAGTTTCAGCGGTATCTGAGCGTTGCGCAGGACAATCTCAGCAGAGATACGAGCAGTCTCGATTGGCAGCTGGAGGTCGGATATGCGCACAGCAACATCGGGTTTGTTCTGCAGGGCCGAGGAGACCTTGAAGGCGCGTTGCGCGCATTCGAAACCAACATGGCGATCGAGCAGAAGTTGGTGGCCAGAGATCCAAGCAACGACCAGTGGCAGCTGGATCTGGCGAACTCCCACAATACGGTGGGCGACATCCAGGTCTCGCAAGGCGAATTGAGCGACGCGCTGGATAATTTCCGGCAAGAGGTGTCGATCAAGAGTATGCTGGTGCGGCGCGATCCGGCAAACGCGACGTGGTGGCAGGAGCTGGCCAAGGCGCATAATTACCTTGGCGGAGTCCTCGAGGTGCGTGGCGACCTCGGTGGGGCGATCGAGCAGTTTCGCGAGGCTGTCACGATCCTCCAACGGCTGGTCGCCAACGATTCAACGAACGTTGCCTGGCAGCGGGCGCTGGCAACGAACCGTTCTCGAGTCGGCCTCAGCTTGCTGAAGCGGGGAGAGCGTGGACCAGCGCTGCAGCTGTTTCGGGATGTGGAAGCGATGGCGTTGGCGACGGCGGCACAGGACCCCACCGACCCGCGCTATCAACGTGATCTTGCCCAGACGCATGATCGCATCGGCAGCGCACTGTTGGCGAGCGGAGACGTTGAGGGCGCGATCGCTCGCTGTGTGATCGCCAACGAGATCCTCGAGCGTCTGCTGCAGCAAAACCCGGAAGACCGGGAGGCTCGCCGGCTGTTGGCGGAAAGCCTCAATCTCTACGGCGCAGCGCTAAGCCGAAGAGGTGACGCAGAAGCCGCTGCGGCGTCGTGGGGGCGCGTGGTGGAGATCATCGGTGACCTAGCACAAGGTTCCAACGATTGGCGGCTGCTCGAGCCGTGGACACGAGCCCTGCTCGAACTCAACCGCGTCGAAGAGGCGAGGGCGTCAGTGATGAGGCTGCAGGAAATCGGCTTCGTGGATCCCGATTTCCAAAAGCTTAGTGAACAGAAAGGGCTCCGCTTTCCGGTCAGGTAGTGTCTGGCCTGGAAGGCCGTAGCAAACACTCGGGCCGCGAACACCCTTCCAACCGAGGAGAGAGAAGAATGCAAGAGCAATCCCGCCGCATACCGGTGACCTGGGACTCCCAAACGAATAAACCGACCGCTCCCGACATCGAGGTGAATATCAGGAACGGTCGGGCGCGGATCACCTGGTTCATCGCTGATGACGAAGTCGACAGCTTCGAGATAAGGGAGTTGGGCCAGCGCGACGAGTTCGAGGACCTCACGTCCCACTCTGACAAGACATGGTCCGTCCTCGACAAGGCAACCAAGGTCGTGACGGCCCACTACAAGATCGAGGGGACTCGAAAGGACGGTAGAAGGGCTGGACAGGACCCCAAGATCAGCAACGTGGAAAAATGATCGCCTGCGTGTGATCAAGATTGACCTCAGCGGGCGCCGTCTTGGGCTCGGATTGCTGCTGGCTGGCGTGTTGAGCTGCAGCGTGGAACAGAGCGAGCCGAGTTTCTCCGTCGACGAGACAACGATCGCCGAGATCCACCAGGCCATGCGGGAGGGCCGCACCACGGCGCGCCAGTTGGTGGAGCAATACCTGGCGCGGATCGCGGCCTATGATAAACAGGGCCCGGCGATCAACTCGTTCATCACGCTCAATCCCAACGCACTGAGGCGTGCGGACGAGCTGGACCGTCGCTTTGCGGAGGCCGGTTTCACAGGTCCGTTGCACGGCATTCCGGTCATCGTCAAGGATAACTACGATACAAGCGACCTTCCGACCACAGCCGGGTCGCTGTCTTTGGCCGGGTCGCGTCCGCCTGATGATGCTTTCCAGGTCCGCCGCCTCCGCGAAGCGGGCGCCATTGTACTCGCCAAGTCAAACATGGCGGAATTCGCGTTCTCGCCCTACGAGACCGTTGGCTCCGCTCTGCCAGGCTACACTCTCAATCCCTATGCGCTCAACCGCGTGCCTGCCGGATCCAGCGGCGGTACAGCTGCGGCGGTAGCCGCCAACTTCGGGACCGTCGGCTTGGGAACCGATACGGGCAACTCGATCCGCGGTCCCTCATCTCATACGGCGCTGGTCGGCATCCGCTCTACCATGGGCCTGACCAGTCGGGACGGCATCGTGCCGCTCTATCTCGATCGCGATATCGGTGGACCGATGGCGCGGAGCGTGGCGGACGCGGTTGCGGTTTTCGACGTGATCGCTGGCTATGATCCGGCCGACCCTGTGACCGCGATGGCGCGCGATCGGCGCGCGGAACGCTACTCTGACTTCTTGCTGGACGACGGGCTGGCGGGCGCCCGCATCGGGGTGGTTCGTCAGATCTCCAACACCGAGACCGCCGATCCCGAGATACTTCAACGCTTCGAAGCGGCGCTGGTCGCGATGCAGGAGGCCGGCGCCGTAATCATCGATCCGGCCAACATCCCGGAGCAGGATGCGATCCCGCTGGGCGAGCGCTGGTGCCCACGCTTCAAGACCGACATTAACGCCTACCTGGCCACTCTTGGACCCGGCGCACCCGTGAAGTCTCTGGCGGAGATCATCGCGTCAGGACGCTTCCATCCTTCCGTGGGCCGGTTGCTGGAGTATTTCCAAGCGATCGATGAGCCGCCCGAGCAGCACCCGGGATGTCTGCGCGCTCAGCAGAACGCCGCGCGCCTGCAGGATGGCGTTCGACGTGTCCTCACCACAGAGCGTTTGGACGCGCTGGTTCACCCGACCTGGTCGAATCCACCGCGCCTGATTGGCGACCTCAACACGCCGCATGGTGACAACAGTCAGTTCCTCGCGCCTCACACCGGCTTTCCAGCCATCACGGTTCCCATGGGCTTTGTCCGCGACAGCCTTCCAGTTGGGCTGCAATTCATCGGGGACGCCTGGTCCGAGCCCAAGCTCATCGCCATCGCCTACTCGTACGAGCAGGCGACTCGACACCGGCGGCCGCCGCGGTCGGTTTCAGCCGCGCCCTGATTCGTCAGCGCCGGCAGCCGTGTGGCAGCGCTCCAGCCCGGTGACCGAGGTCGGCGCTGGGTCGTCTTGAAGACGAGCCGCTAGAGCGAGATTCGTTGTCAGCCTGGGTGAGGTGTCCGAGTGTTGTCCATGCTGTGAGTCTTGACATATTATAGACAGTCCCTAACTTTATCGCCACTTCGCTACTGAACGAGGGTTCTAAGCCGTGACGACGCTTGCCATGCAACGCTTGCCGCTCTTCGTTTTACCGACTGCTTTGCTGCCGGGTGCCTACTTGCCGCTGCATGTCTTCGAAGCTCGCTACCGGCAGATGGTGGCGCGTTGCCTGGAGTTCGACCGTCGATTCGGCCTGCTGTTTCATCGTGACGATGTCTACGGTGAGTTCAATCTGGAAGCGGGACGGATCGGCTGTGTCGCCGAGATTGGCGACTTCCGCCCGTTGCCGGATGGTCGCTCCGTCATGGTGACGCGAGGCATCAAGAGGTTCCGGATAGCCGATGGCTTGGAATCGGATACCCGGTATTACGAGGCGCTGGTTGAGGAGTATCTTGACGAGGAGGAGAACGAAGCCGAGCTGATCAACCGCCGGCAGCGGTCAATCGACCTGTTCGAGAGCCTCTTGCGTTCCTTACCCGGACCGCCGGATGCGACCCTGCGGTTCGATCCCCACAGAGAAACCTCGTTTGAACTGGCGGCCACCTTCGAGATCGACCCTGCCTGGCTGCAGGTTCTCTTGGAACTTAAAAAGGAATCAGAGCGCCTCGACGAGGTGGACAGCGTATTGCGAGCTGCCCTCGCTTCGTTGGGCGATTCGAACCAGCAGCTTCAGTAGAAGGCCTTTCTCCAGCCAACCGTTCCACCCTGTCGTATCGTCCAAGAATTAGAAGTCGCGGGCACTAATTCCCTGGCGACCCGCACTGCCTATGCGACTATGGACTAGTGAGGAACATCATGCTGTCGATCCGCCAGATGCCCTCTCTGATCTGGGCCGTAACGGTCTTCATGTTTGCGGCGGCCCTCGTGCTGGACTTCCGTTACAAAACGCTGGGCGACGGTGCTGCCTACGTTGACACGTGGACGGGCCAGCTGCGCTCGCTGGAGAATGAGTTCCAGGTGGCAGGAGCTAACGACTGTGGCGATCGGACCGTAGCGAGCGATACGCACCGTGAGTCCCTCAACGAACTCCGCTTCCGGGTGGAGCGAATCAGGCGAGCCGCGCCACTCGATAGTGATTGTAGGGGCGTCTGCTTCGCCTTTCCGGCGCGATAGTCATGCCGGCTCGCGGGACTGCCGACTCAGTTTCCCGCACAGTTCCAAGATCGACTCGAAGCGTCGATCGGTGGCTCGGATACCGATCGCGGTCTCATAAACCAGCAGAAGCGTGCCAGAGCCCAGCAGCGCGCAGCCAAGGAAAGCAACTGCCAACGCCAGCGGCAGCATTCCAGGAATCTCCAGCCCGGCCAGCCCGACCGCGACGACGACTCCCATAAAGCTGCCGGCCGAGGAATAGAAGCAGAGCAGGGCGCGGTGAGCGGCCCGTGCTCGCCGTGCGTGCCCGACAAGCAGCTCATTCAGTACCGCGAGATCTGTGATCTCCGGGGCCGTATCTTGCCCTGCAATGGTCAGCTCGGTCTCGCGAACCCGTTCAAGTATCGCCTGCAAGCGATGATTCGTTGAGAGGATCAGCATCGCATTGGCCAGCAAGAGCACGGCCGGTGTAGCCATGCTGGCCAGCACGGTCAGTCCATCCTTCATTTCGCCGGGCACCTCGTAGCTGCCTCTGATCGGTCGGCGCGTATTCGTTATGCCCTAGAGCATCGGCTGGAACAGATAGCAGAAGTTCTCCGCCAGCCGGCGGGTCAGCGGCCGCGCTTCATACGCGGGTAACAAGACCTCTTCGCTCTGCGCGATCTCTTTACCGAGTTGTTCGGAGACTCGCGAGAGGAATTCGTTGTCAGCGACCTCCAGGTTGGTTTCGAAGTTGAGGTGTAAACTGCGGTAGTCAAGGTTGGCCGACCCGACCATTGCGTAGACTCTGTCAACCACCAGGGCTTTGGCGTGCATGAACGGCGGCCTGCGCTCGAAGATGCGGACCCCTGCCTTCAGGAGGGGTGCATAGAGAGAGCGTGCGGCGAACCCCGTATACCAGTGGTTGCTGCGCAGAGGCACGATGAGTCTCACGTCGACGCCGCGCAGGGCCGCGTATCGCAAAGCTTGGGTGATCGGCTCGTCGGGGATGAAGTACGGCGTGGCGATAGCGATGGAGGTTTCCGCAGCGACGATCGCTCCAAAGAAAGCGTCGGCCAGCCCGTGACCCTTGAGTTCCGGCCCACCGGGTACGACTTGAATGTAGGCATCACCTACAGCGTCCAGTTCCGGGAAGTACTTGGATGTGAGAAGCTCTTCCGGGCCTTCACCGGAGGCGAAGTGCCAGTCTTCGATGAACTGGAACTGGAGATCTGAAACAGCCGGGCCCTCGACCCGAGAGTGGTAATCACGAATGGGAGGCTGCCCGCTGTAACGCGAAGTGTTTCCATCGTGGATGTTGATGCCGCCTGCGAAGCCGATGCGGCCATCGATAACGGCGATCTTCCGATGGTTACGTAGGTTGATCTGGAATCGGCCCTTCAGCGGATTCGCCTGGGTGATCGAGCAGACTCGGACGCCGGAATCACGAGCGCTATTAAAGAAGCGTGTCAGGTGCGCTAACGTCGATCCGAAGCGGTCGTAAAGCAGTCGACATTCGACGCCCTGCTGCGCTTTCGTCGCCAGCAAATCGCGAAGCTCTGTACTGATCCGGTCACGGCCGTAAATAAACGTTTGCAAGTGAACGGAGGAATTGGCAGCGCGAACGGATTCGAACAGGGAAGGGTAGAATTCGTCACCATCAACCAACAGCTTCACCTTGTTTCCGCGAAATACCCGATTGGGCAAAACCGCTGGATCGGTGATACGGAAGATATGTTGGGCGGGAATCGGGGTCTCGGCCGAGCGGGCCCAGTTTGAAGCGTCGACGGCCAGCCGTTCCAGTGCCGGGTTCAGCGCAGCGCGCTGGGCGACCAGAGCCTTGGCCGCTCGGCGGGCGGCGGCGCCGCGGCGAACGCGGTCCATGCCGATACTCACATAGAGAAGAGCCCCCAGGTAGGGCCACGCCCAGACCATCGCCAGCCAGAGCACTGCCGATACAGGTTTGTGCTTGGTGAGCAGCACATCGAGAGTCAACAGCGTTCCCAGCACGAGATGGCCGAGCCCGAGTATGGTGTAATCAAACATGACGTTATGTGTGCAAGACGTCTCTGCTAATGCGTCTTTCTTGTTAGGTTGCACTATTCTAATGGTGGAGGGCAACCGCAGACAGCCGGGGCTTAGCCCCCTCCACTACGGGAGTCGAACACAGGCAGATTCGAGAAGGGCGGTGAGCGCATCATGCTCGAGCAGTCGAACGATCGCCAGATCACGGCAAACGCACGATTCAAGGCCAGCTTTGGCCGACACCTCTGGGGCGGTGTGCTGGTGGCCGCGATCCTGCACTTCACTTTCTTCCAGTTCTTTCCACGGCTCACGGCTGCTGACTTCGGTTATGAACCCGATTGGATCGAGGTTCTGCAACCGCCGGAATTGGAGATCCCGCCGCCCCCCGACCCAATTACGCGGCCACGGGTTCCGGTGGTGGCCGTGACCGATCTCGTCGAGGACATCACCACCGCTAGAACGACCCTGGAGTCGAATCCCATCGAGTCGCTGCCGCTACCACCCGGCGCCGCGGTTCCCGGGGATGAGTCGTTCCTCACACCTTACACAGTCAAACCCGCCCTCAAATATCCGGCGAAGGCTGCAAGGCTGGTCGAGAGTCTGTACCCAGCAATGCTGCGCGCGGCCGGGATCGGAGGTACGGTCACCGTGCGAGCCGTTGTGGACACTCTGGGTATTGTCGGAACGGTCCACGTTGTTGCGAGTTCGGGGCACCGTGCGCTGGATCAGGCGGCGCTGACTGCCGTCCGCCAGTTCGAGTTTACGCCGGGAATGAATCTGGATAGGAAGGTCGCGGTTCCAATCATGCAGGCGATCACCTTCAAGGTCAGGTGACGGTCGCCCTAAAGGGGGTTGCAGCGCGAACCGTACCATCTCAGCTTTCCCGCGCCGAACGGCCCCAAAGGCCCCGCGATCGTTCCGGGGCCTTCGTGTATCGGGTGTGTCATCGCCGCGCGGTGAGTTCCAACTACACCTTTCAAATTGGCTGAGAGCGGATGGACCCTGTCACCCACACGCTGGTTGGCGCGAGCCTCGCCCAATCCGGGCTGAAGCGGCGATCCGGACTTGGGACTGCGGCGCTGCTGATCGGTGCCAACTTCCCGGACATCGATGTGTTGTCCTACGCCTGGGGTAGCGAGACGGCGCTGTGGTTTCGCCGTGGGTTGACGCATGGGGTCGTTGCTCTGGCGTTGCTTCCGCTGCTTTTGACGGGGCTGTTGTTGATCTGGGATCGTACCGTGCGGCGCCGGCGGGCCGTGCCAGGCCCAGCGGTCCGCCCGCTTCAGATACTACTGCTCTCGACGCTAGCGATTGCCACACACCCGCTGCTCGATTTCCTCAACGTTTACGGCATGCGCTGGTTCATGCCGTTTTCCAGCCGCTGGTTCTATGGGGACACGTTATTCATCATCGACCCTTGGGTCTGGGTGGCGCTGGTGGCCGGGGTCTGGCTGGGGGGCAAACGCCCGCGGACATCACTTGTGTCTCTGGGGCTCGTATCGCTTTATGTCGCCGGAATGGCGATATCCAGTGTGTTGGCCCGCGGGGTGGTCGTGTCGAGCTTCGCGTCAAAGCAAGATGGCGAGGTCAGGGTGATGGTCGCACCGCTGGCCGTCACCCCACTCACTCGTTACATCGTTGTCGATGATGGTCGGTCTTACCGGGTGGGAATGTTCAATTGGTCCAGGCGCCCACGTTTTGAGCTTGAGGCTTTGCCCTACGACCGAGTGCCGCCGACGCCGGAGTCAGCCCGGGCGCTGCTCGCCCCGCGAGCAGTGAAGTTCCTCAGCTGGGCCAGGTTCCCGTACTTCCTGGAGGAACCGGTTGGCGGACTCCTCTTGATAGGTGACGCGCGCTATGGCCTGGATCCCGAAGGATCTTGGGCGTCTACCCAAGTTCCGCTGCCGCCTCGCCGTTAGGGGGAAGGACCGTGGCGAGGCTCGCTGGAGCTTTCGGGGAATGACGAGGCTTCGGCCTCGGTCGAGACGGTCAGGTGGCACATCCCGCCCGTTGCAACTCTGGCGAGCACGAGGCCGGTGCGCTCGAGCAAGCGCATCATCCGCACGTTGTCCGACAGCAGATGGGCATCGAAGCGAGTGACCCCCATCGCCCGGGCGACTCGCATCAGATGCTTCAGAAGCAGGGTGCCAATGCCGCGCCCTTGCTCTGCATCCTCGACCGTTAGCGCCACGTCAGCCCGGTCGTCCGGGCCTCCGGGCTCACAAGCATAACGGCCGACTCCCGCAATACGCTCTGAACCATTCGTCTGCAAGATAGCGACAAGCGCGGCCTGGCGATGGAAGTCGAGCTCGGTAAGATAGACCAATTCACCGCTGGTCAGTCGCTTCTTAGCGCCCAGGAAGCGATAGTAGATAGCCTCCGAGCTCAGCCGTCCATGGAACTCGGCCAGCCGCTGTTTGTCACCCGGGTCGATGGCGCGAATATGAATCGAGTGCCCATCTCGGAGCACCTCTTCGACCCGATAAGCTGCCGGTTCGAAATCCCGGTCGCGGTTCACGTCGGCGGCGTGATCGTTCATCGTTCGGACCTGGGCGGTGCCGTGCCCGTTAGTCTAGATCGCCGACCGCGGCCAGCACATATTGGATTAGCGGGAGGAAAGGCTATCGTTGTGACCCGCTCGAGTTCGAGCGCGCTATCGCTCGCTGCCGGGTAAGGAGGCGTGATGAAGGCAACAGCCGAAGTGCAGGTAATACCAATAGGTGCGGGTGTCTCGGTAAGGGAACAGGTCAAACGTGCCCATGCGATATTGGAGGAGTCAGGCCTGCAGGCGGAACTGCATGCCAACGGCACTAATCTGGAGGGGGAGCTTCGACTGATATTCGCGACGGTCGAAAAGATCCACGAAACCCTGCACTCCGAAGGTACCGTCCGCATAGCTACCTTTATCAAAGTTGCCACCCGCACTGACAAGGAGCCCAGTCTGGCGGGAAAGCTGTTCTAGGTCAGAAAACGTTAAACGGGTACTCGGGGTGCTTGCGCTCTGCGTCGCTCCGCTGGTCCTCCCTGAGTTTTGCCTGGGCGGCGGCCAGCCGAGCGATCGGCACCCGAAAGCTCGAGCAACTGACATAATCCAACCTCTGCGTGTGGCAGAACTCGATACTGCGAGGGTGCCCACCGTGTTCACCGCAGATTCCGACTTTGAGATCCGGCTTCAAGCCACGTCCCGCATCGATTGCCATCTTCATTAATCTACCTACACCCTGGATATCCAGCGCCTCGAACGGATTCTCCGCCAACATACCTTGCTCGACATACAGGGGAAGGAACTTCTGCTCGGCATCCTCCCTCGAAAAGGAGAAGGTGGCCTGTGTCAGGTCGTTGGTGCCGAACGAGAAGAACTCAGTTACTTCAGCAATGGGTGCGGCACGTACGCACGCTCTCACAGCCTCGATCATCGTGCCAAACTTGAAGTCAAGCTTGATGTTGTGTTCGCGCTCGACCCGCTTCCGCACCCTGGTCAGAAACTCCTGGACCCGCACGAGTTCGTTCGGCTCGCTGACCTGAGGCACCATGATCTCGCAGACTGCATCGACGCCCTCTTTAGTAGACTCGGCCACTGCCTCGAGGATGGCGCCAAGCTGCATTTCATAAAGTTCCGGGTGACTGATGCCAAGGCGCACGCCGCGGTGCCCGAGCATCGGATTCACCTCGGCCGTCTCGCGCACCTTCTGAAGCAACAGTTCTTTCTCCTCGATCAGCTTGTCGATAAGTCGCTGGCCACCACCCCCGTCGACCGCCGCCCCCAGTTCTTCAATCGACGGTAGGCTTTCCCTCAGGGAAGGCTCGAGCGCCGCCTTGACCGATGCTGGATTGTTCTTCCCGGCAAGCAGTCGCTCGCCGGCCAGCTTGAGGCTGCCGATCTCCAGCAGCAACGATTCCATCGAGGGAAGGAACTCGTGAAGCGGCGGGTCGAGAAGACGAATGGTGACCGGAAGGCTTTCCATAGCCTTGAAGATCCCCTTGAAGTCAGCCTTCTGTATCGGGCGAAGCCTATCAATCGCCTGGCGTCGTTGCTCGGGACTTCCGGCAAGGATCATATCGCGCACGATCGGCAGGCGGTCCGCCGCGTTGAACATCCGCTCCGTGCGGCAGAGGCCGATCCCTTCGGCTCCCATCTCGCGCGCCTTTTCCGCATCCTGCGGAGTGTCGGCGTTGGCCCGGACACCCAGAACCCGGATTCCATCTGCCCAATCGAGAATGGTCCGCATCTCAGGACCGAATTCCGGTTCGACCGTCGCGATCACGCCCAGGTAGACTCGTCCGGATCCTCCGTCGATGGTGATAACGTCGCCCTCGCAGATCTGCTTATCGCGGATAAGTGCTACCTTCTCGCGATCGTTGATCTGAATCTCTTCGGCGCCAACAATACAGGGTTTGCCCATTCCGCGAGCGACCACAGCGGCGTGCGATGTCTTGCCGCCGCGACTGGTCAGAATCCCTCTGGCTTGGAAGAACCCATGAATGTCCTCTGGCTTCGTCTCTTCGCGAACAAGGATGACGGCCTCACCAGCTTTCCCACAGCGCTCCGCCTCATCAGCATCGAAGACGACCTTTCCAGAGGCGGCGCCAGGCGAAGCGGGAAGCCCGCTGGCAATCGGGTCGGCCTTGACGTGCGGATCGATGTGGCGGTGCAGAAGCTGCTCGAGGTGGTCCGGGCTGATGCGGAGCAGCGCCTCCTCAGTCGTCAATAACTTCTCTGCGACCATGTCGTGAGATGTCTTGATGAACGCCGTCGCGTTCATCTTGGCATTACGCGTTTGCAGCATGTAGAGCGTGCCGCGCTCGATGGTAAACTCCAGGTCCTGGATCTCACGATATTGCTGCTCGAGCGTCTGCCGGACCTTCTGCAGCTCCTTCCAAAGCTGCGGCATTTCTTTCTCAAGCTGGGCAATCGGCTTCGGCGTGCGGATGCCGGCGACCACATCCTCGCCCTGCGCATTAACCAGGTACTCGCCGAACAATACGTCTTCGCCTGTTGCCGGATCGCGAGTGAATGCGACGCCGGTCGCGCAGTCGTCGCCCATGTTGCCGAAAACCATTGTGCAGATACTGACCGCTGTTCCGTTCGCCTTGTCAGGCGTGATCTTGAACTCGCGCCGATAGTCGACGGCTCGTTTCCCCATCCACGAGCGGAAGACCGCCTCGACCGCCAGCTTCAACTGTTGCCATGGATTTTGGGGGAAGTCTGTCGCGAGGTCCTGACGAATAACATCCTTGTAATCATCACAGATCTGCTTCAGCTCCTCCGCGCCAAGCTGGTTGTCGTAGACCGCGCCGTGTCGTTTCTTGGCAGCTTCGAGAATGTTCACGAAGCGCCGTTCTTCGGCACCCATCGCGATCTCTCCGAATGCTTGGATGAGTCGTCGATACGCGTCGTAGGCGAAGCGCGGGTTGCTCGTGGCGTCTCCGAAGCCGCGGACCACGTCATCGTTCATGCCGAGGTTCAGAATGGTGTCCATCATGCCCGGCATCGAGTATGCGGCACCCGATCGGACTGACACCAGTAGCGGGTTCCGGGAGTCGCCAAAGATCTTGCCGGTCTTCTCCTCGAGCTTTCTTACTTGCTCTTGGACCTGTTCCCAAAGGCCCTCGGGCAGTTCTTCGCCGCTGGCGTAGTAGCGTCGGCACGCTTCGGTTGTGATCACGAAACCGGGTGGGACGGGCAGCCCGATCTGGGTCATCTTGGCCAGTCCTGCTCCTTTGCCCCCTAGCAGCTGCTTGTCTGTGCTATCGGCGTCCGCGAAGGAAAAGAC
>JBFJOD010000041.1:0-22873 GCA_041617795.1 Gemmatimonadota bacterium
CCTTGGTTCGCTCGACGGCCACCTTGCCATCGTCTGCGCCCGGGATGACCCGAGAGAACAGGGGGTTTAGCGTCCGATCACCAGCGATGATTCCGACTTCAAAGCTCACCGGGCCCAGCCGCCGCGGCACGCTCTCGGGGCCTGTACCCAATTGTTCCGCCGACGGGCCAAGCAGCCTCTCCAGCACTGGGTTCTCGGCCATCCAGTCGGCCAGTTCGCTGCCCTGATTGGGTGGACTGATCATCACGACGCGACCGAGGTTATCCAGTTCGTGCTGCTCGAGGTAGAAGCGCAGGATGATGCCGCCCATCGAGTGCGTGACGAAGTGGAGGGGCACGTTAGGATCGGAGCAGCAGAGCTTGAGCGCCGGATCCAATTCCCGACTGGCCAGATACTCGATGGAATGCTGCCTTGATGGATAGCTTACGTTGACGACGCTGTAACCGCTATCGGCAAGAGCGGCTTTAATCCGCAGCATCGACAGATCGCTACGGCCCAATCCATGGAGAAGCACGACCTGGCCCTTCGACTGCGAGGGCGGCGGCGACTGCACGCAGCCTAGCGGCGCGACTGCCAGCAAAAGGAAAAGCAGGCTGAGAGGATACCGAAGGTAGCCGAAAATGCTAGCGAGCCGGCGTTTCGCTGTCCTGTCAATCATGTACGTGGATCGCTGTGCCGTCAGTTAACGTTCGGCGCGAACCCGCCCGCCCCCGTCCCCCGTTCCCACACTCCGCCGTCTGGATAGTTGCTTATGTTTGATAACCCGGCGCGTGGTGGCGGTTCCGCCGCGACACCACCCGCGCACACGGCTAGGAACGTATCATCGTCAGCAGCATCTTGAAGCGCTGTGGAGCCTGCAGCGCGTGCGGCTGGCTGGCGGGCATGATCACGATCTCACCCTCTTGGAGGTGCGCGCTGACCCCAGCGATGGTGACCTCCGCTTCGCCTTCGATCACCTGAACCAGCGCATCGAACGGCGCCGTATGCTCGCTGAGACCCTGCCCTTTATCGAAGGCGAACAGCGTGACCGTGCCGGTCTTGCCCTTGATCAAAGTACGGCTGACCACCGAGCCCTCCTGATAGCTCACTAGCTCCGCAAGCTTCTGCACCTCCGCCATTTCGCGACCTCTTTGCTCAGTCCGGTTGCGGTGTCACCTTCTCCTGCTTCTTGAACTCCAACTCGGTGAACCAGAAGTCCTCGTTGGGGACATCGATCTTCATCTCGATGACTTTGCCCATGTTGTCCAGTATGAACTGCACCGTCCCTTTCCCGAACCAAGGGAAGTCGTGACGCCATTCGACCTCGAAGGTATCGAAGTGCCAGTGCCGCAGATCACCGGTCAGATCGGGGTTCGCTGCAAACTCGACCACCAGACGCCCCCCCTCGACCCGGACACTTGCGTCACCATACATGTCGCCGCCATAAGTGCCGGTATACTTGTCCAGCGGCAGAGACGGCCGCGTGTTGGCCACTCGCTCAGCATCACGCTTCGCCCACAGCTCGGCCCAACGTTGCTTTGACCGTTCGCTCCGCTGCAAGAACTCATGGCTCCAGTCTTTCTCATCGCCGCCCAAGTAGGCATCGAGGACCTTGTACGACAGCGCCACCGGCAGACTGGTCGTGCTATTGGTGAGGATGACCAGGCCTAACTTCTCCTCGGGTACCAGCGTGACCCGGGAGAACATCCCATCGTAGGCACCGCCATGCCCGATGACCTTGCGTCCCTTGTAGTCCATCAACGCCCACCCAAGGCCATAGCCCCGGAAGTGAGTCGTCGGGTACAGCTCCTCGCTTTCCTTGCTGACCGTAAACGAAATGTGGGGCGTCCACATCGTTCGTAGGGCCGGCTCGCTGAAATAGGTCTTGCCGTTCAGCTTGCCGTAATTCAACTGCAGCCTCAACCACTTGGCCATGTCGCTGACACTGGCGATGATGCCCCCAACCGGCGCGGCGTTGTCCCAGCTGTACCAAGGGAAAGCGATGACCCGGCCGTCCCTTTCGCTGTGCGGGGTGGCCACGTTGGCCATGCCCTCGAGGCTCTTCACTGAAGTGACGGAGCGGCTCATCCCCAGCGGCTCAAAGAACTCCGTCCGCACGTACTCGTCCCAGCTCCGCCCGCTAACGGCCGGGATCAGCTCGCCCGCAGCCAAGAACATGACGTTCGAGTAGCCGTAATCGGCGCGGAATGAACCGGCAGGCGGAAGGTGGCGGATCCGGCGAACCACCTCCTCGCGGCTATAGGACGTTCCGTACCAGACCAGGTCGCCGCTGAAGGTGCCCAGTCCAGCGCGATGGCAGAGCAGGTCACGGACCCGCATCTCCTGGGTCACGTACGGCGAGTATAGCTGGAAGTAGGGCAGATGATCGATCACGCGGTCGTCCCAGCCCAGCTGACCTTCGTCGACCAGCTTGGCCAGCGCCGCGGACGTGAATGCCTTGGTGTTCGAGGCGATTGCGAACAGCGTGTTCTCGTCGACCTTCTCGTTGCCGTTGATGTTCCGCAGGCCGTAACCCCTGGCGAAGACCATCTGGTCGTCTTTGACGATGGCGACGGCGAAACCGGGAACCTTCCACTGGTCGCCAGCGGCGGCGAAATAGGCATCAAGCTTGGCGAGATCGACGGTGGCCTGTGCCGCCGCACTGTTCGACAGCCCTAGGATCGCGAGCAGCAGACCGAAGTACAGCGAACCGACTCGTCTCCGCTGCAGATTCTGTTTCACGAGCCTCCTCTTACCGATCTGAGTCATAGTGGATTCCTCAAGTTCTGAAGCGACCGAACGCTTTTTCTCTAACACCAAGCGTCATTAGCTGTGACGACCTGAACCGAGCCTACTCGGCGATTGTGATTACTCTCCAGAGTAGAGATCGATGACGTGATCGATGGCCCTCCGACAAACGCGGCAAAAACCCACTTCGTTGCGCGAAAACATGATGCAGTCGATCTGCGGGCGGTAGAGACCTTTCGGCTCGTAAGAAGCGCCTTCGAAGGCGCCCACCTGACCGGAGAACTTCATCGAAGCAAGCAATCGAGTTTCCGTATTACGCTGCTCGTGAAACAGCGCGTCGAACTGCGACTCCGGCGCCTGCTGCTCGATCAAGACGCGCCGCTCCTCACGAATCCGGCGCGAATGCTCTTCGTATTGTTGCTTGTCCCAGGGCGTCGGTAACGGAGTGCCCGGTTCAACCAGGTCGCCCCACTTCAGTTTGGCTGGATCGTGCAGCGCCGTGATGTTCGGCTCCCAAGGCTCTGGATGCACTGCCGCGCCCGTCTCGTAGGCGACGTCGGATGTGTAGTACTCATCACCCAACCCGGCAAAGTGGTGGCCGAACTCATGAATGAACACGTAATCGGAGAAGTCGGAATCGACAGCCGTCGCCATCTGAGAATTGTAGATTCCGCCGCCACCATACTGCTTTTCATTCACGAGGATCCCCATGAAGTCGTACGGCGCTGCCGACAGTACATCGCGGAGCGTGCGATTGTCGTAGGTCAACAGGTAACGCTCGGAGTCGAAGATGCTGTATTGGGCGCCCACCGGATTCCGCCGGTACTTGCCGGAGTGTGGCCGGCTG
The DNA here is from genome assembly GCA_041617795.1 of Gemmatimonadota bacterium. Lineage (GTDB taxonomy): Bacteria > Gemmatimonadota > Gemmatimonadetes > Palauibacterales > KS3-K002 > JBFJOD01. The sequence goes on from JBFJOD010000041.1 coordinate 3,575, forward strand.
ATGCCGGATTCGGCCGCCGCCACGTCGATGGCCCAAACGTTGAAGTCGGACTTACGGCTCTTGAACGGCTCCACTGCGAACAGCTCGTCGATCAGTCGTTGTGCGTCGGCATGGAATTTCGGCAGCTCTGCCTCAGTGTACCCCTCGCCCAATAGGACGATGTCGACTTTCCTGCCGGGCAGCCCGTTCTCGAACAGCGTCCAGACATCCCCGCTGGCCGGCAGGTCCGCCGGATTGACCGAGCGCGCGTCCGGGTCGATGCCGAATTCGGCGATTGGCTGGAAGGCATAGTGAGCGTCACGCTTTTTGAGGACCACGCGTACAGGGCGCTGCGGCCAAGGAAAGCGCAGCGACTCATGGTACGTACGCGACATCGCCTTCGCTTCGGCTGTGGTCTCCCACTCACCGTACAGCGAGGCAAATCCGCGGGAGTAAATCACTTGACCGGACGCGGCATCCATGACTTCGAAGAAGTACTTGCCGTATCCCAGGTCATCGATCAGGTGCGAGCGACTTCCTGCCCAGGGTCCATCCGAAACGATACGCTCCAGGCTGATGATCTCGCGGGTGGCATCGCCGGTATGGTAGTAGTCGACGCGCATCGTCTTATCCCGGAAGACGCTGTCGAACTGGAAGGTTCGTTGGCTGGTGGGTGGCGGAAAGGCCAGAGCCACCAAAGCGATCAACAGCAGTGGCAAACTCGCAACAACACGTCGAGGTCTCATCGCCGGGGTCTCCCTATCGGTGCCTTGTAGTTGCGTCTCACAGCTTAGCTTGACTCGTCGGCGAAAGCCACTGCGGCGCGGAGCTGCCACGAGATCTCGGCGGCGGAGGAATACGAAATGTTCAGCCGGGCTGAATCCTCAGCAGGCCGGTTTGGCTCCATTAGGGCAGCCAGGGTTAGCAGGGGCTCGCTGCTCGCTAAGACGTGTATTATTTACATGGAGTGATTCATATGCTATCGAAGGCTTTGCCAAGAAACGAACACGCTGTGGAGAGGGCAATTCGGGTCCTCTTGGGGCTGGGCCTGCTGGCACTGGTCGTCAGCGGTCCGAAGACGGCCTGGGGCTTGATCGGGATCATCCCGCTGTTGACTGGACTGATCGGCTCCTGTCCACTGTACACCATTTTCGGGATCAGTACCTGCAAGTTACGGTAGCTATTGACGGTAACAGATCGAGAACTGCTCCAGCGAAGCGCCTCGGGCGACCATGCAGCGTTCGAGGCGTTCATGGAGCGGCACCAGTCGTCGGTCTTCCGGTTCCTTCGCACGCTGACGGGCGCTGCGGCTGACGCCGAGGACGCGCTCCAAGAGACATTCCTGGCAGCGTGGCGCAGCGCCGCCAAATTCCGCGGCGAAGGCCGGGCCCGCTCCTGGCTGTTGACGATCGCCCGCAACGCTTTGCACCGACAGCGCCGGCGGCGCGTCGGTGAGCCCGCCGACTTCGTTTCGCTAGATCAGCTGGGCCTACAGGCGGGCTGGGGCGCTGAAGCCGCTTCCGACCTGTTCTTGGCACGGCTCGAGAAACGCGAACTGCTGGAGCGGGCTTTCCAGCAGCTCTCTGCGGAAGACCGGGAAGTACTCGTGCTGCGGGAACTGGAAGGGTTCTCGGGCGAGGAGGTGTCGCGAATGATCGGGCTGACGCTGTCGGCCATGAAGAGCCGGCTCCATCGCGCCCGCCTGAGGCTGGTCGCGGCATTGAAGGAGGAAGTCCATGCCGGAACTTGAACGCCTGGTTGCCGGGATTCGCTGCCGCGAGGTACTGGCCGATTTGTCGGACTATCTGGACGGCCAGCTGGCCGAGGAGCGGGTCAGGCAAATCGAGGCACACGTGCGCGATTGTGATTGGTGTGAGCGTTTTGGCGGTGAGTTCGCTGCCGTGGTAAAGAGCTTTCGGGAACAGCTGGCCGAAGCCGAGCCATTGGCCGGAGCGGTGGGAGATCGTCTGCGCGAGCGCTTGCGTCGCGAATTCGTGGCGGGGTCAAGCTGACTACGGGCTTTCGATCCTCCCACCGCCCTTGCTGAGCTGAACCGCCTCCAGGTCGGCGAGCGGCGTTTCCGGCTTGATCGCCAGACCGGTCACCACCAACGTCAGCAACGCCAGCACCGCGCTTCCGTAATACACCGCGGCCAGCCCTCTGTACTCCAACAAGAGTGCTGCCAACACGGGCCCCAATGTTTGTCCCAACCGCAGCACCATGGCATTTACCGACATGAAGACCGCGCGGTATTCGGCTGGAGCCAAGCGCGTAAGCAGCGTCAGCAAGCTGGGTATGCTGATGCCGTTCGTCGCTCCGAACAAAACGATCGGCACGCAGAGCACGATTAGCGACGGCGCCAGCGGAATCGCCACCATCGCCAACGCGTAACAGACAAACCCGACACGCAAAAGTGTGCGCTCTGAGAAACGGCGAGCCAGTCGGCCGAGCCGGAATGATGTCAATGCAGTTGCGACCGACGTCAGCGAGAACAGCAAGCCTATCAGTAGCGGCGATGCATCGAAGCTGCGTTGCAAAAGGAACGGTAGGAAAGTGAGATACGCGCCGTACAATATGATGAAGATGACCAAACTGGCGAGGAAAAGCCCAAGGGCACGCGGACTGCGGATCGAGATCAGTGTGTTGCGCAGATAGTCCCGCAGGCGCTGCTCGCTTTTGGGCTCAGGGTTGTCCAGCCTGCGCAAGACCATAAAAGCGACGGGCAGCGCCAGCACCGGCAGGAAGAACGGGTAGAACCAGCCGAGCAGGGCCAGCGATCCGCCCACGGCCGGATAGATGGCCGTTCCTACGCTCAACACGCTGGCGTTGTAACCCATCACCGTTGCGCGTTTCCACCCGGAATAGAGATCCCCAACGATGGTGATGTTCAATGCGCCCAGCGCCGCCGCCCCGATCCCTTGAAGCAGTCGCAGTTGCAGCAGCAGCTGGAAGTCTCGGGCGAACCCGCAGGCCGTGCCCGCGACAGCGAACAGCACAAGTGACGGGATCAGCACTTGCTTCCGGCCCAACCGATCGCCCAGCACTCCCAGCACCGGCGTGAGCGCCGCCCCCGGCAGGGTGAATATCGCCACGAGCAGCCCGACGGCCCCAGGGCTCAGGTCAAGCGCTTCTGCGATTTGCGGGAAGGCCGGCGTGATGCTGGACACACCCAGCACCGCCATGAGCGTGACACCGAAGATGACGTGGAGGTTGGGGTCGCGGAAAAGGGATCGCTCGTCGTGCTCCGTCGTCATGCGATGAGCACGCCCGCGTAGGCGACGACGCTCGAATCGTCCCGCGTCACCCAACCACTATGGCGATAGTCCACTACCTGGGCCTGCTTTGCTCCCATTTGGCGCGCCGCCTCGACGACGACCGCAGCTGGCCCGCGCCCACACATAGTGATGTGCTCGCGCCTGCAAGCCGCCAGCAGTTCTTCGCCATTCAAGCGCTCGATCGCCGCCAGCGCGATACTGTCTTTACGCTCGGCGTTGGCCGCAGATTCGTAGTGCGTCATGTCGGAGGAGGCGATCAACAACACCTCTTCCGGCCACTCAGCGACCAGCGTGGCCAGGTCCGCAGCTAACTGGCTACAGCTCTTCCAGTCATCGAAGGCCAGAACGATGGGCACGATGGCGGTGTGCGGCGCGAGCGTCGAGATGAACGGCAGCTCCACCTCGATCGCGTGTTCTTGGCGGTGAGCAATCGGATCGTGAGCGACGAGAGCCGAGCGGTGCTCCAGCTCGCTGGCAAACGCCTGCGCGACCGCTACATCTCCAAGCGGCGTCTGGAAGGCACCGCGGCCCCACAAGCTGGCGCCGCCAGGCGCGCCGACGCGTCCCGTATGATTGGGGGCGAGGATGACCGCGATCGCCGGAATCTCGAGTCGCTTGAAGACGTGAGCCGCGCATTGTCCCGAATAAATCAGCCCGGCGTGCGGTGCGACGCCCGCGCGCGCCGGGCGAGCTTCGCCATCGACCTCCGCGAGAAAGCTCTCGACCAGCTGGCTGAGCTCGCGGGCGCCCGCTGGATAGAAGGACCCGGCCACGGCTGCTGGTCTCAGCATCTCATCTTTCATCCGGCACCTGACCTTCTATCCGCTCAAGTCTCGAGCGCCAGCGACCTGGCCAAGCGCACCTCGAACCGAGCGGTGGCTCGCTGTCGACGCAGTCGCTGGAGCGGTGCGGATTCGCACTCGGCCGCGTTTGCGGCCGAGTGCTGTCCTCCTCAGGTCGTCTCGTGCCCGATCAGCTTGAGCTTCATCACGTACTGCACATCGAGCTCGTCGCGCCAGACACCGTAGATCAGGTCGTCGCGAACAACCCGAGGCGTAAAACGTGACGGCATCGTCAGGACGCCTAAGAAACGTCCATCTGAATCGAAGATGTCCCAGTCGGCAGCGCCGGTATCCTCGATCGGATTGAACGACTCGTACTCATCTTCGCTCAGCTCGGCTGCCACCTTCACATGCTGAACCCAGATGCTCCCTTCGGGTCCGGCTACCACCGATGCAAATGCAGGGAAGAACTCACCGAAATGTATCGCGGACCGCAGCTGATCGATCATCTGCGCCGGAACACCCGCATCTTTCCAAGCGCGCTCGATGAAACCCATCATCGCGTCCTTATCGCGGTCGCTGACGGGCTTGCGGGTGAATGGCTTGGTAACGATCTGCATTAGCTCGCCGCCCGGGGCGTAGACATTGATCCGGTAGTCATCGTTGATTGCGAACAGGAGATTCCCGGCCTCATTCAAATCCCAGACGGGCTCCGGCGAATAGATGTTGAACTCCGGGGCCGCACCGGAGAACTTGAAGGTCTCACCGGACTCGAAGCTCATCAGAGTGTCGACAACAGTACCGTCGGCCGCGAGCGTGACGATCGCGTCCATCGGGTTCTCGACGGGCGGCTGACCCGGCAACGACAACGGCCTTACCTGCTTCGCGATCGTGCCCGATCGCGTCGCCCGGAACATCATCGGTATACCATCTTCGAACGACATCCGGAAGCTGCCCAGGCTGGTGCCGTCGGGAGCGTAGCGATTCACTCGCTGATTGGCGTTGTCCGGAACCAGCAGTGTGTCACCGGGGCCCATCAGCACGAACATCGCCCCCTGCAGCTCGCCGGGGCCGCCGCCGCGGTTGGCCATGGTACGCTCGTACTGACCGTCGGCACCGTAGACTTTGATCTGCTGCGCCTGCATGTCCAGCACGAAGATGCGGCCGTCCGAATCTACAGCGATCCAACCGACCTGGCCGAATTGGTAATCGGGGTTCCCCTCCAACGCGCCGATCCGCAACTGCTCTTCTACCGTCCAGCCACCAGCGGCACCCCACATACCGTCCGCCGGATTGGCGACGATGGCCACACCAGCGCTGTCGGTCACGGTCCCGACCCAGCTACTCTCTTCGCTGCCACAGGCCGCGGCGAGTATCGCGACCGATAGAACAGCGAGAATTCTCATTGGCTTCATTACATAAACCTCCGGTTGTGCGGCACGTCCGCGAGCCGCTGGCTCGTCGACCGGGCCGTCCCCTGATTCCAAGTGGTCGATTTCTTTGGCAAATCGCGTCCCCCGATGGGTCAATCTCTCCGGCTCCGTCGCGCTCCGCCAGAGGCACCGCGATAACGCCGGCCGCTTCGCGTTGCTAGACGTACTGGCGTGGCTTGAGGTGCCGCTGGAGCTCTGATGGTTACGGCTGGGGCTCTAACAGAGACTACGTCGAGGATACGACGCTTGTTTCCGCGGGCTCTACTTACTGCCGTGCGCGGCTTCGCACCACTCCCTGGCGTTCTGGAACATCTTGAGCCAGGGCGACACCTCCAGAGACCGTTTCCAGTCCTCGGGCATCCAACCCCACTGCCATTTGAGGAACGTCCGCTCGGGATGCGGCATCACGACCAGGTGCCGACCGTCCGGCGAGCAGAGGCCCGCGATGCCGTGCGGCGAACCGTTGGGATTGAAAGGATAAGCCTCGGTCACCCGGTTCTCGTCGTCAACGAAACGGAGCGGTGCCAACCCCTGCTCCATCACGCGCTCGAGGACCGTTGAATCCGGGAAGAACGCACGCCCTTCTCCGTGCGCCAGCCAGATGCCTAGCGTGGCGTTTTCCATCCCCTGGAACATGATCGCTGGGCTCTTTTGGATCTGCACACTGGCGAAGCGTGACTCGAAGCGGCCGGACGCGTTTTGAATGAAGCGCGGCTGCCGGGCATCGGGGATGCCCTGCCATGGTACCCAGCCCAGCAGGGCAAGCAGCTGGCAACCGTTGCAGACGCCCAGGCTGAAGCTGTCTTCGCGCTGGTAGAACTCTTGGAACTGCCGGCTGAGAGCATCATTGAAGCGGATGACACCGGCCCAGCCCTTGGCCGCGTCGAGCACATCGGCATAGCTGAAGCCGCCCACCGCGACCACGCCGCGAAAGCGCCGCAGATCGATCCGTCCCGCCAGCAGGTCGGACATCACCACGTCCCAAGGCTCGAAGCCGGCGGCGTAGAACGCAGAGGTCATCTCCCTGTCGCCATTGCTCCCCTCTTCCCGGAGAATCGCCACCGGGATCTTGGTCTTCTGTCCGAGTACAGTACGCGCCGTTTGCTTGGGTGTGAACGTAAGCTTGAATTGTGGCCCGGCTCGGTCTCTTAGCCCTGCCTTTTCCTCTGCGACGTACTCGGGGTTCGCCTGGAGTCTGTCGAGCTGGAAGCTGGTCTCCTCCCAGAGATCTCTCAGGTCACGCAGATCGTCGTCCAGGATCTCGCGGTCGCCATAGCGGACGCGGACCTGCGAGTCGGCGCGCGTGCTGCCGATCGCCACGCAGGCGACGTTCGCCGCCACGAATGCGTCCAGAACCTCAGCCTCGTTGTCAGTTGCGACCTCGATCACCAGGCCCAGCTCCTCCGCGAACCAGGAGGCAAGCGAATCCGCAGCCGCAGCGCCATCGCCATCTACACCGACATCGATGCCAACATTACCGGCGAACGCCATCTCCAGGATCGCCGTGATCAGACCGCCATCACTGCGGTCGTGGCCCGCCGAGATCTTGCCCGCCGCGATGAGCTCTTGAACGACGCCGAAGGCGCGTTTGAGGAGATCGGGGTCTTCGACATCGGGAGGCTCATCACCGATTTGCTCGAACACCTGGGCCAAAGCGGAACCACCCAGTCGCCGCTTACCTGGACTGAGATCGACGAAAAGCAGCCGGCCGTCGCCCGGCAGCTTCAGGTCAGGGGTCACGGTCTGCGTCACATCCGGACAAGTCACGTACGTCGAGATCACCAGCTCGCCGGGGGCCTTCACCGTCTCGTCTTCACCCGACCCACCAGGGGCAATGGCGGCCATGGAGATGCTGTCCTTACCGCCATCGACGGCGATGCCCAATTGGAGCATGATGTCGCGCATCGCCGCCGCCGCATCATGCAGGGCCGCGCCCTCGCCGGGCAGCTTGGCCGCCCACATCCAGTTGGCCGAGCAGCGCACGTCCTCCAGCGCGCTGACCCGCGCCCAGACCAGGTTGGTCAGCGCTTCGCCCACCGCCATTCGCGCCATCGCCGCCGTACTCACCAGGCCGACGATCGGCTGCTCGCCGATCGAAGTGGCCGCTCCCGTAATGCCGAAGTGGCTCTGGGCGATGACGGCCACGTCGGCAACGGTCAGTTGGAGCGGACCGGCGCACTGCTGCCGCGCGACCAGCCCGGTCACACTGCGATCGACCTTTGTGGTCAAAAAGCGCTTCGACCCGACGGAAACCAAGCGTAACACGCGGTCCAGCGCCTGACGCACCGTCAGGTCAGGCGGTAACTGCAACGGCGCGAGCCGTGGGGCGATACGTTCCAGTTCAAAGACTTTCTGCGGCATGTCGCCCAGCACATGGGCCAGGTCGAGGTTCACCGGCGTGGAGCCATCGGCCTGATCGCGAACTACGATCCTGCCGTCGCCGGTCACGCGTCCGACAAAGGCGAAAGGCACTTTTTCGCGTTCGCACAGCGCGCGGAACAGCTCGGCATGTTCTGGCCGCAGCAGCAACGCATCATTTTCCTGGTACTCGGCGCCCCAGATCTCCAGCACCGACAGAGTCTCATCCCCCAGCGGCACCTGGCGGATCTCGATCGTTGCGCCAGCCGGCTCTACGATCTCTTTCAGAACATTGCAGTTTCCACCGGCTCCCTGATCGTGGATGCTGACGATCGGGTTGCGCGAACCAAGCTCGACACAATCGCGGATCACGCGGTTGACCTTCTGCTCCATCTCCGCGTCGCCGCGCTGCACCGCGTTGAAGTCCAGCTCCTCGACGTTTTCCCCCTGCACCATGCTGGATGCGGCGCCTCCTCCCATGCCGATCCGGTAGGCCGGGCCGCCGATCTTCACGACGAGCATCGCTTTGGCCGGCTTTTCCTTTTCGGTGTGGCGGGCGTCGATCTGGCCGATGCCGCCGCTGAACATGATCGGCTTGATCCACTCACGGCGCTCACCATTGGGCAGGCGAAGTCCGAACGAGCGCGTGTACCCGGCGATCACCGGCTCGCCGAACTTGTTGCCATAGTCGCTGGCCCCGTTCGACGCCTCGATCTCGATCTCCAGCGGCGACGCCAGGTTGCTGGGGTAGCGAAACTCGGGGTTCTCCCACGGCAGATCGTAGCCAGGGATCCGCAGATTACCCACGCAATAGGCGGCGGTGCCCGCCACGACCAGCGAGCCGCGACCCGCAGCGTGAACATCCCTGATGCGGCCACCCGTCCCGGTTTCCGCACCGGGGAACGGGGCAACACCCGAGGGGAAGTTGTGCGTCTCGGCGGTGAAGATGATGTGGTAGTCAAGATCCGCCGCTACGAATCGCGCTGGAGCACCGGGATTTTCCGGGACGATCGTTTTTATCCGGTAGCCGCGGATAGCGCTGGAGTTGTCCTTGAAGGCGATGACGCTGTTGTTGGGGTTCGCCTGCAGGGGCTCCCTGATCAGCTGGATAAGATGTCCGGGAATCTCTTCGCCATCGATGATCAGCCGACCCTTGAAGAACCAGTGGCGCGAGTGCTCGCTGTTGGATTGCGCTATGTCGAAGCACTCGACGTTGGTCGGGTTGCGGCCAATTCTGTTGACGAAGAGGTCCGTGTAGTACTCAAGATCCCAGTCATCGAAGGCCAAGCCCAGCTCTCGGTTGATCCGCTCGAGCGCGGCCCGGCCCTCTTGCATCACCGGCAGCTGGAAGGTCGGCTCCGGCTCGATCCCGGTCTCGAAGCTGCTCAGCGGTTCCGGATAAGGGCACTCCGTCATCCGGTCGTGGACCTCGGCGAAGAACGCGGCCCGCTGTGTTTCGTCGAGTCGCATCTTGCCGCGGAGCAAGTATCGCCGGGAGCGCTCGATGCGACGGATCTTCTTCAGGCCACAGGCATGGCAGATGGCGACCGCGTTGGTGGACCAGGCGGTGCTGAAGTTCATCCGAGGCCCGACCTCGAGAACGGTGCCGTCTGACGCGAGGAAGCTTTCGCGGCCGAGGCACTCCGGTTCGAAAGTCTCGCTGAGCAGCCAGGTCAACTTCCGGAACTCGTCGGGGGACAAAGGCTCGCCGGAATCGACGTTGAAGCAGTACTCGGTGGCGATGGTCCGGATATCGGGCGACACACGCTGCCGAACCAGCTGGAGGAGCGCGTTGGTCCACGCTGGCGAGTGTCCGGGCGACCGATAAAGGTGGAGGAGGCTCATGCCTTGCTTAGTAATGATCTACCCCGCTGGGCGCCAGAGGTTTGCCCGCATCGCGCCGCTTCAGCGCCCTCAGGGCTGTTCTACTTCCAGCCGATCGCACCGACCCGTGCCAGGTCGTCCAGGTAGCGCGCCACGACCGCCAGGCTTACAGGCCCGAACTCGGCGCTGAGTGCATCACGAATCTGGGTCAGCGAGCGCGTTCCGTCGACGAAGTTCACCAGCTCGAACTGCGCATTGCCGCTCAGCGTGAACTCCGGCGAGGAGTACCAAGCCGCCTCCGCGTCCGGCAGCTTGCTGGCGGGAAGGCCGAAATCGAGCGGGCCGCGTGTCAGCCTCACCGGAACTCGTCGATCGACCGCCTCACCACGCTCTGCTTCACCTGCTCCGAGTGCGCGCGCCTCAGCCTGCAACGAAGCGATCAGCGCCTCCTCCAAGCGCTGAATGCTGATGCGGGCCACCTCCACGGCTACTGCCACCGGTCGGCCGTCGTTGAAGTGCAGGATGGAGCTGGCGGTCTCCCGCTCCCAGAGCCCCGCATACTTGATCGCGTTGCGCGCTTCGAACCAGGCCCGCTCAGGCGCCGGCCCACCGGCATCATGGAGGCTTCGCCGCGCTGCTCGCGCCACCGCACCCAAGCGCTCCAGCCCGTTGGCACTAACCAGATAGACCAGATCGACCGCCTGTTTCTCGTCCAAATTCGCCAGGTAGAGCAAACTGGCCGTGGCGATCATCTCGCTGCGTTCCAGCTCAACCGGATCGACCTTGTCCGGGGTGTCTTCCGACGTGTGGTGCGTATAGTCGGTATGAGTGAACATGACGCCGGGGATCTCGCGATCGATGAACATCATGTGATCGCTGCCGCCGCTGTACGGCGTCACCCGGTAGTTGAACTCAGAAAGGCTGCCGCGTGGTGTGCGGATGTTCATCCGCTCCACCATCTGCGCCATGTTCTCCACCACATCGTTAATCGCCGAGGGCAGCGATGCCGGTGTACGTGTAATCAGCATCCGTGAATGCAACAGCTCCGGATGCTCGCCCACCATGTCGAGATTCATGTTGGCCAGATAGCTGCCGCCTAGCCGCGGACCCGTCATCTCGGGGTGCTTGTCGATATAGGCCATCGTGCCATACCACTCCGGCACCCAGAGGAAACGGAATGAACGCTGCGGCCTCGGCATTCGCGCCTCATCGATCAGTTGCTTCATCGATCGAGCGATGTCGAGGATCGCGGCCGAGCCGCTGGCATTGTCGTTGGCCGATTCCTTCGGATGATCCAGGTGAGCGCTGAACACGAGCTCTTCTTGCGGCATCGCGGAGCCCGGGATGTGGGCGACAACAACATCCATGAAGTAAGGCTCCAGGCCGATTCCGCTTACGCGACCCTGCAGAACTATCCGCTGACCGGACTCCAGCAATCCACGTAAGCGCTCTCCCTGGCGGTTCGTCAGGTTGAACCCGAACGTCACGCGCCCCAATTCCTCCGTGCGCGGCCACATCCCCGTGTACTGCAGCATATCCGGGTATTCCTCGGCCCGCTCATCATCCAGGTAGCAGACGACGGCAGCAGCGCCGTACTTCAGCACGGCCAGGCGATGCACGGATCCGCCGTAACCGGTCGCCAGCACGAACTTCCCCGCCACATCCTTGCCCTGATAATCGGCCTCTCGGGTTCCCGAGCCGACCCAAACCAACTCCGCTGTCACGTCGCCGGGGTTCGAATAAGTGATCAGGCTCATGGCGATCTCGGGATAACCGACGATGCGCTCGCTGTGAGGCTCGACCATCCGCAGCTCGGCGGACTTGATGTCCCAGCCGGACGGCGATTGCCAGGTCTGGTACGCGATTTTCCCGTCCGCTGGATACGACTCGATCCAAGCTTCCTTTTCACTGAACCCGTAAGCCCTGAGCTGGGCGAGTACGTACTGGGCGGCGTTGCGATAGCCGCGCGAGCCCTGAATGCGGTGATGACGCGTGATCTGGATGACGTGGTCCTTGGCGATCTCACCGCTCAACGCCTCGTGCAGCAGGTCACGACGCTGGGCGTCCAGAAGTGGCTGGAAATCTTGAGCGCTCAGCCTTTGAGGCGCAACGATAACCAGTAGCAAGAGAAGGCTCATCAAGCGTAACATGGTCGCTCTCCGAAGCTAACGGGGCGCTGGCAGCCGAATGACATGATGACTCCCGATACTGCAACTTATCTCGAAGGGTAACCCGGAGGCCAGAACGGAAAGCGCCCCGAAAGATCATGGTCCCCGGGGCGCTTTCTGCAACGGCCAATAGAAGTTAGTTGCGGGTCAGTACTCCATGCAGAATGTCCAACGCCGTACTGACCTCCTCTTCTGTAAAGGTCAGCGGTGGCCGGAAGCGCAATGAGCGGGGACCGCACGGCAATGTGGCGAAGCCAGCATCCCAGCAACCCTGCCGCACGCGATTGCGCATCTCTTTGTCCGGCAGGTCGAACGCGAGCAATAGTCCACGACCTCGAACGTTGCTCACACTCGGCAATTCCGCCTGCAATCTCTCCAAACCCGACTTGAAGATCGCGCCGACACGGGCGGCGTTCTCGACCAGTCCGTCTTCCTGGATAATCTGTAGATAGCGGGCGCAACGTACCATGTCGACCAAGTTGCCGCCCCAAGTCGAGTTGATGCGCGAAGAGACCTTGAAGACGTTCTTCTCGGCCTCGTCGATCCGCCGCGTGCTCATAATGCCGCAGACTTGCGTCTTTTTACCGAATGCCACGATATCCGGGGTCACACCCAGCGCTTGGAACGCCCACATGCTGCCGGTCACGCCCATGCCGGTCTGAACCTCGTCGAAAATCAACAGGGCATCGTGCTGGTCGGCCAACTTTCGCAGGCGCTGCAGGAAATCGGGCCGGAAATGGTTTTCGCCGCCCTCGCACTGGATTGGCTCGATCAGGATCGCTGCGATCCCGTGCGGGTCTTTGGCAAACGCCGCTTCGACCTCTTTCATCGACTTGTCTTCGGCGGCGCCGATCTCCGCTTCGTCGATCGGAAACCGCAGCTTGGGACTCGAAACCCGCGGCCAATCGAACTTCGGAAAGTCGGCGACTTTTACCGGATCGGTGTTCGTGACCGACAGCGCGTAGCCACTGCGCCCGTGGAACGCGTCCGTGAAATGCAGGACCTTGTCCGCGCCACCTTTGACTCCCCTGGCGCGGTTCTTCTGTGCCTTCCAGTCGAACGCCGCCTTCATCGCATTCTCGACGGCCAACGCGCCACCGGCGATGAAGAACAGGTAGCGAAACTCATCCGGAACCGCGACCTGGCGAAACGTCTTGACGAAACCCGCATACTCCCGCGAATAGACATCGCTGTTCGCCGGATTGTGCAGTGCCGCAGTCTTCAGCGAACTCTGAAATCCTTCGTCCGCCAATTTGGGGTGATTGTGGCCTATGGGCAGAGTCGCGAAAAACCCGTAGCAATCCAGGTACTCCTTGCCTTCCAGCGCATCCACGATGACCGAACCGTGTGACTTCTCCAGATCGATGACGATGTGAAAGCCGTCGACCAGGATGTTCTGTTTCAGTATCGGGAACACTTCGCCGGCAGGAACTCGTATCTCAGCCATCCTATTCTCCATTCGGCAGCGCCATGTCCAATAGCGATCAATAGTCGTGTCGTGAAAACCACAAATGCCACAAATGGCGACACGCCGCCCACCGAGGGCACCGGCCATCGCCGGCCTCCACCCTCAAGGACGTATGCCGTCTTACAATTCTACTGGTTTGGTGGCGCGAAGAGCGCGGGCCGGGCGTCCCGCGGAAGCGTTCTTTGGAAGAGAGGGGACCTGGGGCGGGATCCCGCTAAGCGCTTGAGGAAATCTTGCATTTGGCCCGTCCCCGTGGAATGCCCGAAACGGCTGTTTGCGGGGCGCGCCGCCAAGGCCGCACCCTGCCGTAACTTATCCAATCTACACGGGGGCCGGTCGCCTGTCTAAGGTTAGCGGTTCGCTGGGTGGGTTGATTCTCGGCATTGCCGGACCAGACATCGATCCGCACCACATTTTCAACAGCTAAGCCTGTTGTTGCGGCAACTTGCCTGTCACTCCCAATAGCCAGCGCATGCACTTGTGGCCGACATCCACCGGCTGGCAGAACATCATCGGGCAAGCCCCCGGTATGACGGCGATCCCGTGCTGACGGCAAAAGCCTACCGCTTGCCGGGACACGCTGCCCTGACCGAACGAGCGGTGCATCCAGACGCGGGTGATGCCCAGCGCTGCGCAATCGCGGACGATTCCATCGGTCACCGACGGGTGGGTCGCGATCACCACGCCTTGGACACCACCGGGAATGGCGCCCAGGTCGGGGAAACATTTGTCGCCCTCCACTGTGTCGGCATTCGGATTGATCGGGAAAACCGTATAGCCGGCGCCTTTCAGCTTACGATATACCGCGTTGGCCGCCTCGGCTTTGTTGCGAGACACGCCGGCCACCGCAATTCGCTCGAGTTCCAGGAATTCCGCGGCTGCTTCTTTCAACTCCTTCATTACTGGACCCTCCCACTGTTTGCCGGCTCGATCTGGACAGAAAGACCAGCCCGGCTGAGGACGTCCTGTACTGCTGAGCAGCTCGAAGGCGCGACTAATAGCCAAATTTCCTCTGGATGATCTGGCTTCAATGTGGATAACGCATCAGCAAAAAGCGCGGCGAACCGCTCTGCTGTCAGCGATCCGGATCGGGCGCCCCAAGCTTCCAGGGCAAGCGATCTCAGCTGCCGGCGATTTGCCTCGCGAAGCGTGGCTGCCAGGGCGGCTTTGACCCAACGCTCACGCAATGTGGGGTCCTCATTCAGGTCGTGGACCACAGCGCGAAACTTGAGTGGCGCACCATCCTGAACCAGCAGCGAGCCTAGAGGAACCGGCAACGTCGAAGACGCCACGCCCAGAAGACCTTCGGGCTGCTCGTGCGTCTCGCGGGGCACGGGGTCCGCTCCCAAGACCAGGTAGGTGTCCTCCTCGACCACGACGGCATCCAAGATGAAGACGGGCCGCGAGCCGGGCGGTAGCGGTTGGATACGGATCATCGGACTGCTCTCAGCCGACTACTCCAGAAACCTCAAAGGCTGCGTGTCTCGCCATGCGCCAGCAGCCAGAGGTTGTCAGGCGGCAGGCCTGCCCGCCGCCACGCGGATCGAGTTCTGGCCGGCGGCTCGTCCATCGCTTCGTCGGTCAGCTTGAACGTGCCATAGTGAATCGGCACCATGACGCTTCGGCGTACAGCTGACATGTCAGCACAGTTTCCATTGAGGTCGCAAAACGCGTTCACCGCCTCCTCCGGATCCATGTGCGCCGGGCGCATGAACCAGCGGGGCTCGTAAGCGCCCACGGGTAGTAGCGTGAGGTCGAACGGACCGAGGCGTTCGGCAATCGACGCGAACTCCGGATGGTAGCCGCTGTCGCCAGCGAAGAAGACGCGCCGCCGACCATCCGTCAGCGTCCAGCCGCACCACAGGCTGGCGTTACGATCACGCAGGCCGCGACCGCTGAAATGCTGGGCCGGCGTGCAGACGGCGTGCAACTCTTCGATCTGCGTCTCATTCCACCAATCAAACTCCCGCGACTCTCGCACGCCCAGCCGTTGCAGAAATCCAGCCAGGCCCAGCGGCACCAGCCAGCGGGCTGCTGGGAACCGTGTTGCCAGTTCGCGAACCGTTGCAGCATCGAGATGATCGTAGTGGTTATGCGAGACAACGACGAGGTCGACCGGTGGCAGGTCGGCGAGTGGCAGGCCCGGACGCACCCAGCGGCGTGGCCCTGCGAACGCGACCGGCGATGCACGCTCCGACCACATGGGGTCGGTGACTATGTTCAGCTTGCCAAGTTGCAACAGCGCCGTCGAGTGGCCGATCCAGGTTACCGATACTTCTCCCGTCTTCCTTCGCGGGTAAACGACTTGCGGCAGACCGATTGGAAAGATAGAGGGATCCGGGTCTTTCGGCAGCTGTTTGAACGGCCTCTCGATCAATACCCAACGCAGGAAACCACCGAAGCGCTTCGAGTATCTCGTGACCCAGGGATTTCGGAATCGGCCATCCACACGGTGATGGGCGCGACCCCGCTCTGACATGAGTTGCTGCTGTCTCTGATTCACCACGAGTTCGCCCAAACCGGCAATCTTTCCCTAAAACCCAGCAACCGAATCGCTTAGCGATGCTACGGATCTCCCGCGCAAACCACAGTCCCGTCATACTAGAGTGACGAAAACAGCCGGACAACTGGACGCTCCGCCCGACCGGGCGCATATTGGGTTTCTCATTCGCCGCGATTCTGGCTCGTCCCACCCGGCGGGCCGCCCAACTCTGCCGCTCAAGGAAGGCTCGCCATGTCAGACACCGCCGCTCGTGGACGCTTCGTATGGTACGATCTCATGACATCCGACCCCGACGCTGCCGTTGGTTTCTACGATAAGGTCATCGGTTGGGGAACCACTCAATGGGAGGGCAGTGCGATGCCCTATACCATGTGGACAAACGGCGAAACGCCGATCGGCGGTTTGATGGAGCTGCCGCAGGAGGCCGTTGACGCTGGGGCACCGCCGCACTGGCTGGTTTACATCGGCACTCCTGATGTCGACGCCACCGTCTCACAAGCGAAGAAACTGGGCGGGCATGTGATCAAGGCGCCGATGGATATCCCGACCGTCGGGCGCTTCGCCGTTCTGGCCGATCCCCAAGGTGCGGTCTTCTGCGTGTTCGCTCCGGAATCCGAGGCCCCAGGGCATGAAGGACCACCACAACCGGGCGAGTTCTCATGGCACGAGCTGGCAACGACGGACCATGAGGCCGCGTTCAAGTTCTACAACGCTCTGTTCGGCTGGGATAAGACCGAAGTGATGGACATGGGTGAGGCCGGCTTGTACCAGATGTACGGCCGCAAGGAAGTCACGCTTGGAGGCATGTTCAACAAGCCGTCCGAGATGCCCGGACCGCCGTTCTGGCTTCTCTACGTCATGGTTGACGATGTCAACAAAGCGGTCGAGACGGCTAAAGAACACGGCGGGCAGCTACTCAACGGACCGATGGAAGTGCCGGGCGGTGACTTGATCGCCCAGTGCATGGATCCGCAAGGGGCGGCTTTCGCGATCCATTCGCGCAAGCAGGCGGGCTGACCGGGCCGGCGGGACGCGGGCGCCGGCGTCCGCGTCTCAGCCGCCGTAGAACACCTTGTCGCCCAGGTCGCCCAGCGTGAGCGTATGCTCATCCGGGCGGCCGGCAAGCTCTTCGCTCAGACCAGCATCGACGACTTCGCCGACAAAGATCGAGTGGTCGCCGTTCTCTAGCCGATCGACCAGCCGGCACTCCAGGTACGCCGGGCAGGCATCGATGAGCGGGGCACCGGTCGTGCCAGCGCGGATCGGTTGACCCGACAAGGTGTCGCCTTCTTGCTGAGCCGGCTTGAAGAACGTGTAAGCCATCGCCGCCTGAGATCTTCCCAGCACGTTCAGGGCGAACGCGCCAGCGTCTCCGATCACGCTGTGGGCACCTGAGTCCGCTTTGACCCCCACAGCGACCAACGGCGGCTCGAACGAGGTTTGGGTCACCCAGTTTACCGTCGCGGCCGCTACACGGCCATCCCGCGTCGCGCCGGTCAGCACGTAGAGCCCGTAGGGAATCATGCGCAGCGCGGTCTTCTTTTGCTGGGGATCCATCGACTCAGCTCCCTCTTCTAGTCTGTCAGGCGGTGGTTAACGGCTGGTAGAGCTCGACGCGATTCCCATCCGCATCACGGACCCAGGCAAATCGACCGTACTCCCACTCCTCGCGCTTGATCGCGTTCACGCCCTTCGAGGCCAGCGCGTCCAGAGTAGCGTCCAGATCGCGGACCCGCAGGTTCACCATGAAGGGTTGGTCGCCATACATGCTTTCTGGTTCAGGCTCAGCCCGGTCGCGCACCGGCAGCGGCACGCTGGCTTGCATAATCGAATACGTGGTGTCGAGTTTCCGCGTCGTGTCCTCCGGATCCAGCGCCCAGTACATGGTGTAGAAGGCGCCTCCATCACCGGCTTGGTCGAATTTCATACCGAGATTGTCGCTGTACCAATCCGCCAATCGTTGCGGATCGTTCGAGAATATGAATGCGCCTCCAACGCCGTCGATCATGTCCGCCCCTCGCAGTCAGGTTGTGAAACCACTAGTCCGTGTCGACCCAGTTCTCCAGGAATTGCTCGTCCTTTTCCGGCTCGACTTGCTCGATCAGCGCCCGGAAGATCGCGCGCAGCTGCGCGTAGGGAAACGTCCCGATGATCATGCGATTATTGATGATCATCGTCGGAGTAGACCGTATGCCGTGCTCGTACTCGGCTGAGGTCTTCTGATATTCCATCCCGGTATTGATGATGGAGTGGACGAGCGCCCGCGTCGCGGAATCCGTGAGAGCGGCCTCAACTCCGTGTCTGCGGGCAAGGTCGACTCTCCAAGCTGAATCCTTTGCAGCCTCGAAATTGGCGAAGATCTCGTCGTGTATCAGTTGGAACTTGTTGGGATCGTAAGCTGCCATATAAGAGAGATCGCAAGCACCTGGATGCTTGTCCTTCGCCACCACGCTGTTGCACTGCGCATCCAGCGGGAAGAACTGAAATGCGATGTTGAACTGTCCAGCGAATTCGCGCTTCAATCGCTCCAGCTGCTGGTTCAGGTAAAGGCAATCCGAGCAGAGAAGATCAGCGTATTCGATGATCTGGATCGGCGCATCCGTGAAACTCTCGGTCGCCTGCGCCGTCATGAACGGCGAGATCACTGTTGGCAGGTCAACCACGGGCAGGCCGAAGAACTGATCCACGATACGCGCCGCGACGCCTCCGGATTGGGCTTCCCGTTTGGCTTCGTAGAACTGGGCGAATCCGTAAGCGCCCGCCAAAGTCAAAACGGCATACGTCACCACGTGCAGCGTCGAGGGCCTGAACCAACGGGAGAGCATGCCAGTCTGATCACGGTCGATACCGTACCGCCAGTAAAGCACGAAGCTGACGATCGCAAAAACGTAGTAGCCGGAGCAGAGCAGGCAGAGGCTGCCCAGATAGAGCACCGAGTAACCCAGCAGGAAGATGACACCGACAGCATTGGCCAGCGAGATCGTCTTGTTGGTACGCTCGAAAGCGGCGCTGGGGAACAACGCACCCAGAGACACGAGTGCGCCGACCACCACGCCGAAGTAGCCGAGCGGCACACCCCGGATAGCGGAAAGCGCCGAGAATGCCGAACTGTCACAATTGAAAAACGCGTTGATATCGCAAAACGAGCCCGCCCAGATCGACGTCGGAAAAGTGGAGTCGTAGAAATGCTTGATCGTCAGGTACGAGGCGAAGATCATCCCCAGACCGCTGAAAAAGCTCAGGTAACGAAGCGAAGACTTGCCGTCGAGAGTCAGTGATTGCGCCATTCATGCCTCAGCGTCTTGTGGCCGGATCACAAACCGGCCCTCCGGGTTCGGTGCGGCAGACCAAAAGATAGGGATCGACCTCGGCCGCGCCAACTTCGCAGGATCGAGCACTGCCGCCCGCGGCGGTTCTCCCCAAACCGGTCTTTTGCCTCTGGCAATTCTACTGTAGCTTCGGACACCACGGGACCTGCACGCAGCCCCACGGCGGTCCCGTATTAGTAC
>JBFJOD010000042.1:0-22826 GCA_041617795.1 Gemmatimonadota bacterium
CAGTGCCTGGGCCTCGAGCCCGTTGAAGCGGGCCGTGACCGTTGCGTAACCACGGGCCAGACCTCGCACTTCGCCGTGCGGCAACATCACGGCGACGTCGGGGTTGTCGCTCCACCATAGAATGCGGTGGTCGCCACTATCGGCGACATCCTCTGAGTCCACGATGAAAGCAGAAAGCTGGTAAGTGCTGCCCGCCTCGACGATGACCGAGGCCGGTACGATTTGGATGCTGGTCCACACCCTCTCAGCCGGCAGTGCGTCGTCCCGGTCCTGCCTGGTGTCCAGGGCGGTCGGTCCGTCGTCGCAGGCCATAAGTAATGGGAGTGCGAGCAGCCCGATTACTAATCTGCTGAGGCCTTTCATGTCGCTCCTCCTCCAGTCTTATCAGTGTGTCGTGAGCCGACCGGATACTTGGGGCCGGTTTTGTGCTCTCAGGTTAGCGGGTTGACGTCAGCCTGCGTTCAGCGCTCGGTCATCCGACGCAAGTGAACGTCAGCGGACGTTCATCGAGCGGTCACGCTAGCGATCATGTTTATCATGTCAAAACCATTCGCACGGCCTCGGCTATCACTACCGATTATTAGTTCTCTTTGCTGCCTGAGTGCACGGTATCACATATTGCCCGTAGCCAGTGTCCCCAACTCGTGCAGCTGGACTCAGGGTGCTTGCCCAGCCCCCGACCATCACCCCAGGTTCCGCAGAGCCGAGGAGAGCCAAATGGTCGGGGCGATTCGCAAACGAGACATCCTCGCACATCCAGTGGTGACCGTCCGCTGTTTCGGCTGGCCCGTCTTGCTCCGGACCCTGCTAGCGCGCCGGGATCAGACGTTCCTGACTCTGCTGGCCGGCACGAGCGCGCTCAGACCGCCCAAGGTGAAGGTTCCTGAGCTGATCGGGCGCTGTTCCCAGCTGGAGATTCAGGCGCAACGGATCTACGAAGCGCTGGCCGAGCGCTTTGCCGGCAACGAATCGGCGCGAGAGTTCTTCCGGGAACTGGCGGAGGAAGAGGGCGAGCATTTCGAGTTGCTCGAACTGTGCCGGCAGGCGGCCTGTCGGGAGGGCTGGCAGGAAGTCCATTTCACGCCCTGGCGCACCGCGGTGCCGGGACTCGAGCGGCAGATGGAAGCCGCCCGTCAGCGCGTGAGCGACATCGATCGCTTGGCTGATGCGTTGCGGCTGGTCATCCGTATCGAGACGTCGGAGATCAATCAACTGTTCGGTGCCGTGGTCGCGGCCACTGATTCAGGTTTCGTCAGGACCTTGCGGCCTTTCCAGGCGGCGGCATCCGAGCACATCTCTCAGATCACGGGACGGATCGCGGTGCTGGCGCCGGAGCTGGCCAGCGAGTGTCGCGCGCTGGAGGCTGAAGAGGACAGCGCTTCCGCAGGCTAACTACTTGGAGTCGCGCGCACAGAGCAGGCCCTGTCTTTACCTCGCAGTACTTCCAAAACGTCAGCCGCATTACTACGGCCGTGCTCGTCTTGTCCTTGATTCGCGGCGAAAACGGAGTAGAGTAGGGAGCGATTAAGTCACTCCTTACACCTCTTGGAGGTCGAGCATGACTGTAGCCCCAGCCATGACCAGCAATCGAAGTGCGCCGCTGCCCGCGGCCTTTGGACCGGGCAGCCGCGCGGCAGCGAAAGCGCGGCGCCGCCCCCTCTCCCGTTTGTTGACGATCACCGCACCGCACATCCTGGCATTTGCGATACCGGCCAGCGCGCCGGGCCAGGAGCATGCGGCTCACCACTCGAAGGCGCAGTCGTTGGGCGCGGTGAATTTCCCGGTCTCCTGCGCGACTGGCGTTCAGCCCGAGTTCGAGCAGGCCGTGGCCCTGCTCCATCACATGATGTACCAGGAGTCGCGGAAGGCGTTTGCGAAGATCGCCGAGAAGCACGCCGACTGCGCCATGGCGCATTGGGGTGTCGCGATGACGCACTTCCAACCGCTCTGGCATCCGCAGCGGGACGACGACTACCAGCTTGGTTTGGAAGCGGTAAAGAAGGCAAAGGCGTTGAACCCCGGCTCCGATCGCGAGCGTGTGCTGATCGCGGCGGTCGAGGCGCTGTACCTGGCGCCGGAGGGCGCCGACTGGTGGACCCGGTTGCAGCGCTGGTCGACTGGGATGGAGCAGGCCTACCGCGCGCATCCGGACGACAACGAGATCGCCGCCTTCTACGCGCTGTCTCAGTTGGCAGCGGCGCAGGTGGCGGAGGACCGCGCGTTGCGGAACGAGGTCGCAGCCGAGCTGCTCGCCCAGATTCATGCGCGGTCGCCGACCCACCCCGGAGCGATCCACTACACGATCCACGCCAACGACATGGATGGGCGTGCCAACAAGTCGTTGGACGTCGTTCGCAGTTACATCGATGTCGCGCCGAGCGTTCCCCACGCGCTCCACATGCCGACCCACATCTTCGTGCGTCTCGGGGCGTGGGAGGACGTGATCGAGTGGAATCTGAAGTCTGCGGAGGCCGCGCTACGCTTCCCAGCGGGCGACGCGACCTCTCTCCACTACCCACACGCGTTGGACTACCTGATGTACGCGCACCTGCAGCGCGGTGACGACCAGAAGGCACAGGCCGTGCTGGAGGATGCGCTCGCCAGGGAGCGCTATCAGGACGAGTTCGCCAGCGCCTTCCACATGGCGTCCATCCCGGCGCGTTACGCGGTGGAGCGCCGGGAGTGGGCCGCGGCCGCTGGCCTGACACCTCGCACCCCCGAGTCGCTCGCCTGGGATCGCTACGCTTGGCCGGAGGCGATCACCTGGTTCGCCAAAGGCCTCGGCGCCGTCGCTAGCGCCGACCTGGCCGCCGCCCGCAAAGCGGAAGCGAAGATGCAGGGCTTGCGCGACAAGGCCGAGGCGGCGGGCCAAAAGGACTTCGCCCGCTATATCGAGATCGACCGTCTGATCCTCTCTGGCTGGGTGGCTCAGGGTGAAGGGGACTCGGAGAAGGCGGTTGCCCAGGTCAGCGCGGCCGCCGAGCTGGAGGGCACCATCCAGAAGCACCCGATCACTCCGGGCGCCTTGGTGCCGGCCTATGAAGCGCTGGGTGACCTGCTGATGAAGCAGGGCAAGCACGCGGAGGCGCTGGATGCCTACGAGGCTTCGCGCCAGACGTGGCCGGGACGATTCAACACACTGCTGGGTGCCGCACGGGCCGCGCGTGAGGCTGGCGAACATCAGAAGGCACGGGCCCATTACGCCGAGCTACTGGACGTTGTGGATGGAACAGCAACGAGCCGGCCGGCAGTTAAAGAAGCGAGAGAGTATGTAGCCAGGCCGGCCGCCGGGTCGTGATTCGTTAGCGGCGCGGCGACACACTCCGGCTAAGACAGGGAGTCCCGCGGGTTCAGCCCCGGGCGATGAACACCCATTCCGCAGCGGTGTATCGCGCCGGGGCTGAACGTTTCTAATATGGCGGCTCAGTTCACGTCGGTGACCATCTCGTAGAAGCGAAGCTGTGCCAGCTTGAGACCACGGTTGTCGTAGTTCCAGTAATAGTCCTGTAGCGCCTCGTCGAACAATGGGTAGCGTTCCGTCCGGCCGTCGCCGTCCAGATCGGCATAGACGTACAGCAGCTCGCGGCTGACGTTGCTGAAGGTCGAGCGGCCGCGGCGACGCAACAGTACCATACTCTCGGTGGAGCAGTATTCGTCACCGGTCTCGACATCGGTGGCACACGGCGTGGTCGTCGAGCCACCGCCGGGTGCTCCCAGGGCGCGGGAATAGACGGAGTACTCGGTCATGCCATCGTTGTCGGGGTCCGGGTTGGGCAGCTGGAACCTGGCACCGTTGCCGTCGGTACCGTTCGCGTCGAGTACCTGGTAACTATCGCCTTCACCCAAATAGATCTTCGAGTTGCCCTCCAACTTCACGAAGATCCGGTGACCGTTGTTCCCGGTCATGTCGGCGGTCTTGTCGCGGGGCACGCCGATGATGTTGAGGTTGTAGTGCGGGCCGCTGGGCGTACCATTGCCTCTGCCCAGTTGCGCATCCGGGCCCGTGCTTCCCTCGCTGCATCCCAGCGGGCCCAAGACGGCGAGTGATAGAACGGCCGCTGCCACCGTTCCTGTGGTTAGGCGCATGCTCTTCCCCCTTTCGACGGGTGGTTGGGCTCTGCAAAGGAAAAGCGGCGGGGTGCTTGCTACGGCTCTGAGTGATTCAGTGGATGAGGCAGGGATCATACCAAGGGGCGGGAACGTCAGCCACATTCCTCAACCGTGGTGTGGCGGCCGGCTTCTGCGACCCAGCCCACGAAACCTTCCGGCGCGACTGTGACTCACCTTCCCAGGCGATACTACTAATTGCAGGGAAGCGCGCGGCGCTCAGCGCCCGGCAAGCTCCACGAGCATCGCCGTGTACATCTCGAGGGTGAGCAAGAAGACCTCGCGTCGCATGTACTCGTGCTCGCTGTGGCCGGTGTACGGCTCGCCGGGCATGGCGGGACCGAAATTAAGGCCGTTGGGCATGAGCCGGGCGTGGGTTCCGCCACCGATGGAGATCGGCTGCGCGTCCGGCTGGCCGGTGTAGTGCGCGAAGATGGCGAGCAGCACGGGGATGTGCGGTGCGTCCTCGAGGTAGTAGGGCGCTGAAGTGAAGATACGCTCTGTTACGTCGCTGAACCCGGTACGCTCCTTCCACCCGGCGACGGTCTCGCGCAGCAGACCTTCGAGCTGTTCGGGGCTGCGGCCGGCAGGGCTGCGGATGTTGATGCCGGCGACGAGATTTTCTTCCTCATAACCCAGCGTGGTGAGCGACAGCGTCAGCCGACCCATGAACGGGTGAGTGTGCGCCACGTCGCCGAACTTCTCTGCGTAATCGCCCGTACCCACCAGATCGTTGATCAGTTGGACCATGCGGGCGGCCTGGCTATCGCGCCAATCGTGAGCGGCGAGCAGGGCGGCCAGGTGGGTGATGGCATTGCGGCCCTCCCAAGGCTTGGAAGAGTGCGCCGCCACGCCGCGGGCCAGAACGGTGAGCGAGTCGGCGCTTCGCTCGAAGGTGTAAGTGATTTCCGGGTGCTGGGTGGCCGCGTCCTGCAGTCTCGCGACAAGCTCCGGCGTTGGGTTCGCGATCACCGCCGTTGCGTCCTCCGGTATCTGCGAGAGAAAGGCGCCACCAGTCAGCGAGACGAGTCGCGGCGCGTCGCTGGAGGCATCACCGGTCGGCGGCAGCGACAACATGATCGAGTTCCAGCCGTTTTCGGCGATCACCAGCGGGTACTCGGAGTCGAGTGTGACGTTCAGCTCCGGCGGCTGGTTGTGCTCGAGGTACTCCATGAACAGCTGCCAGTCCGATTCTTCGGTCAACGAGATGATGAGTTCGACCCGTCGCCGCAGCGGCAGATCCTGGTCCTTCACAGCTTTCATCGCGTAGAGTGCCGCGGCGATGGGACCTTTGTCGTCCTCGACGCCGCGACCGATCAGGCGGCCGGGCTCGCTCAACGTGTCGAGGCTGAACGGGTCTTGTGCCCACTTCGACGGGTCCGCCGGCTGGAGGTCGCCGTGGGTGACGATGCCCAGTCGATCCTGCGCTTCGCCCAGCCCGATGACGACGACAGCGCCGTGATCGGCGAAGTCGAGCCCCAGGTCGGCTGCCAGGCGCTGCAGGTAGGCCGTCTGCGCCTGGAAATCAGGGTTGTCGGCGTTCTCGATCCCTTCCTGGTGCACGGTCCGAAACGCGAGCAGGTCGGCCAAGGTGGCGATGGCCGCGTCCGCGTAGGTGGCGCGTGAGTAGGCGGCGATCTCGCGGGCGCGCTCCGAGGGGACCTCAGCCGCAGGTCGCTCGCACGCGGCGAGCAAGAGCAAGGAAAACAGGGCGATAAGTCTCATGGGGCCATCGATCTCCTGGGTTTAAGGTCACAAGATCGGAATTCAGGTCACGGAGATCAAGAACTTGCAGGTTGGGCGGAGTCGAGGATTTGGGAGAATTTATTGACACCGGCCGGCCAAACCGGCATTATATCTCCTTACCCTGACCGAACTTCTGGAGGAGGAGCCCTCGTGCGGCCGGCCAGTATTTCCCGTTTTTACTATTCTGGCCCGCTCACCCCGGTGTCGAGTGACGCAGTCGGCCCAGCTCGAAACCGCCGGCGCGAAGGCTATCCCGGCGTCTAAGAAAGGCCCTCAGTCGCGGCCAAAACCGAACCCTTCAGAGTCAGGATGTTTTCCCAGGCAAGGCAAGCCCGCGGGAGCATCAACGCCTGCGACCCGAACGGAACATAGAGTGACATCGCCCGCGTGGGCTGTCTTGTGCGCCCACGTATTGGATTAGTGGCCCGCAGAGTCCCCTGGCGGGGTGAGTACAACCTCGCTGCTTCTTATCGTGCCTTGAGCGGGGCGGAAGTGGAACAGAATCATGGGGCGGTATTCTAAAGGAAGGGTGAGATGGAAAAGCTAATGAAGATCGTGCCGTGGATACTCGTCATCGGCCTGTTTGTCGCCGTGGCCTTCGCCTGGACCAAGTGGCGACAGGCCAAGTATGACCTTTCCGTGGCAGAGGCGAACGATCGAGCTATGGTCGATACGGTCAGGCGCTACAAGACCGAGTTCGAGAACGCCGCTTCCAAGTTTCAGCTGCAAGAGAAGATCAACCAGGACAGCCTCAAGCAGTTAGAGACCGCGCTAGGCACGGCGGTTCGTGAGCAGCGGTTGACGGCGAGAGCCCTGCAAAGCGCCAGGATAGAAACCGAGAGGGTTCGCAAGTCCCTGGAGTCTCAAATCTCGATGCTAGAGACGGTCAGTCCAGAGGGTCGCGAAGAGCGTATCGAGGCCCTCGTGCTGGACAAGGGCAATGTCAAACCGGATGAGGTGCCGATCGTCGGAGAGATTGTGGTCGCCATCCCGGCCGACACGCTGCAGTCTGCCGAATGGGAACTGAGCCTGGAGTTGCTCCCGTTCGAGATTCAGACCTCGCTAGCCTGTTCGCCCGAGAAAGATGCGGTTGCGGTCTTTCAGACGCCTCCCTGGGCGACGGCAACGCCAACGCTCGGCGTCGTCGATCCGGAGATCTGCCACGGTCCGCGGCCCAAGATGTTTGCGGGCCTTCAGCTGTCGGCAGGCAATCTCCTGATCGGTGGGGCCATGGGTGCCGCTCTGGCGCTGCTGGCCACAGCGGTCTTCTGATGAGTTGGGTGACGCCAGGAGACGCCTGCGCGACGAACAATAGAGGCCGACGAGCGAGGCGGCCCCTTTGTTACCTGCATGATGCGGGTCTATCCGGCTAGTAGGCCTCTCTCATCGCCGTGCGGAGAACGTATCCGACGTTCGGTGTGCCCGGCGGCAAGAGCGCCGGATTCTGGAAATCGGTGTCGAAGTGCCAGTTGCGCGCCGGCGGCGTGTAGTAGATCGCGTTCCAAGTACCGGTGGTTTTCTGGCTGGTGAACGGGCTGACCAGCGAGCCGCGGTAGTGAAGTGTCATCCGATTGCCGAGCGCGTCGTACCAATGCTCAAGGAATCGCGGGAAATTTTCTAAACCGCCGCCGTACCAGTCTTGGTAGTAAGCGGTGCTGCCATCGGCGGGACAGGCGGCGTCCTCGTGATCGCAGGGTGTCGGCCAATGGCCGGCGAGTATGGCGGCATTGACGGTTGTCTCCGCCGCATTCTTCTTCACCCAAAAACTGGCGGCGAAGTCCAAGAATTTGTCACAGGGCTCCGCAACCTTCACTTCAGATGGGCATTCCTGCAATACGTTGCCGACCGCATCGAGCGGCATGTTGTCCCCGTCTAGCCATTTCTCGGACAGTACGGTGAGGCCATCACCCACGACGGCTGCAGGCTTTTTGTCGATTCGGTTATAGTCGCCCACGATGTAGAAAGGCCATTCGCTTGCGACGGTCAGGCGGTTGGGCAGCTCAACGCCACCCAGCAAGCGCGTCGCGGGATTGATTGTCGCGTCCAAGATCTGGTTGCGGACCTTCTTCGAGTAGCCGCTGATGTCGGCAGGGATCTTGAACTCGATGTAGATGACCTCGGCGAGGCGCGTTTCGCTGCCATTAGTCCAGGCGCGCAACTCGCTGATGTCGACGTTAATGGCATCACGGAGCACTCTGTCACGGCCATCGTAGAAGTCGGACCACTCCCACTGGAATAAGCGGCACATGTCAGCGGCGGAGGGGGTCTCACGGCCACCACTCCTGGTCACGGTGATGGTGGGCCATGTCGCTTCTTTGTTGACGAGATCTTTCAGATCCCACTCAACCTTGCCTTTCTCGTCGTCTTTGAGCTGTGCGTAGAGGTCTTTGTCGAGCTTGATCTCTACTTTGAAGTCGCCGAGATCGCCGGCAGGGATATCGACCGTGAAGTTGCAGCCACTCATGTTTGTTTGGTAATCGAGCATGTCGCTCTTGACCTTTAACAACGCGCGGCCATCGAACTCACCACAGCCTAGTAGTGGATGGCTCGCCACGAATCTCACGGACGTGCCCGGGTATACAGGATCTAACGGCGTGATGGTCACATCGCCGTCAGCTTTGTCGGGCGGCGTCGTGCCGCCACACACACTGTCTTTAGTGCGGATGTCCGTGAGGTCAACCGTGACGTACATGTCGGCTTTCCAAGCGAACTTAACGTTACGTTCGGGGTCGCCGTCGGTTGCCTCCAGGGGCCGAATGAGCTCGTAAGCCGGTACGCCTTCGGGGAGCGGCAAGCGCAGAGAATCGACTTCGAAGGCGTCGGTCATGACGCGGCAGTCGAAGTTCGCGCAACTTGCGGCCTTGAACGCTTCTGGATCCGGATGTGTGCGGCTATCGAAGTCCAGAAGGATGTCGCTGCCGGAGGCGTCGTTGATGAACACTCCGTTCTTGGCGCTGTGGAAGTCTTTGCGGTCGTGGAAGATCTTGTTAGGTGTCGTGACCAGGTCCCGGTACCAGGCGTTATCCGAACTCAGAAAGATGTTGCCATTAGAGTGGACACGCCCGACGAACTCCATCGGCGGCCCGTTCGTGGCCTCCAGGTCTTGCTCGAAGAAGACGCCGAACTGGAAAATAGGTATCGCTTGGGCTTTGGTCCGCAATATGACGGCCGACATATCTCC
Organism: Gemmatimonadota bacterium; assembly: GCA_041617795.1. Taxonomy (GTDB): domain Bacteria; phylum Gemmatimonadota; class Gemmatimonadetes; order Palauibacterales; family KS3-K002; genus JBFJOD01. Next base: position 9,035 of record JBFJOD010000042.1, read on the forward strand.
AACCGCATTTGTCGCGCGTGAGTAGATCTCGACGTCTTGGGTCAGGGCACTGAGGCCAGCGTAGGGCCCGTCGGTGACCGTTTCGACTGCTACATCACCGACTCTCTCGACTTTGAAGCTGTCGAAGCTGATGTCATCCAGCAGCGGCGGGTTGATACTGGCCAATTCGGTATCGGACAGATATCCGTCCGAAAGCGCGACCTTGAGTTGCGCGATCGTCGCTTCAGCGCCGGCCTCGGCGGCGTAGAAGACCTTGGTATCCTGATAATCGCTTCCAGAGGTACGCACCACGCTGATGGCGCCGGTAAGCGCGACGGTGGTCAGTACTGCCACCAACGCGACTACCAGGAGGGTAGCGATCAGTGCAAAGCCACTGTCGTCGACGTGTCGCAAGCGGCGGCGCCCGATCCTACAAGCCGATGGAATCATAGTGCTCATCACTTCAAGTGTGTTTCTTCAATGCGGGTCTATCATGCGGGAGTCGCACATCCGGTCGTATAGCGACCAGCTGTCGAGTTACAGCTTGTTCTTCTCATAGCGCAAGTTACGCGGCGAGACCACCCATTCGTGTGTGGACTTGAGCAGCTGCCCTTGATTCACACGTGGGTCGGTCCTGTCAGCAACAAAGGTTGCTCGGACTCTGACCGCGACGATGTCGTCGTAGTCGTTAGAGTTATCAGGGTCATCGGGGTCAGCCTGATCGAGCTCATCGCCGTCTTCGAAGATGAGGCTGACATCGAACTGCTGGACGCCGTGGGCCAAAACGTCGCCCGCTGGCGCGCCGGTCGTATTGAGGCTGACGGCGCGCATTAGGCGCTGCTGATCGTCGAGGTAGTAAAGCGTCGGTTGCAGCTTCTGGACGTAGGTAGAGTAGCGGTCGAGTCGCAGGCCACTTGTAAGCCCAGCCGGTTGCCGCAAGATGGTGTCATGCGCCGTAAATGAGAGAGCGACCGATGTGTCATTAGTCGTACTTATGTTATCGATCAAGATCAGTCGTCTGGTAGCGCCAACTTGCAGCCGTGTGAGGTCGCCCAATCCGAGCTCAAGCGGCTGATTTGCGTCCATCAACACGTCGACACAGTGCGTTCCGCAGGTGCCGCCCGCCGCCAGCGGGTTGTCGGTGCCCGCGGGTGGATCAAGGTCGTGGGGCGGTGCTGGGCTGGGAAGGTAGGGCACGTGAAATATCACGAGCGTGTCGCCGGATGTGCCTGGAAACGCCGCCACGGCGCCGAAAGAACTGGTGCTTGAGATGTCGATGCCTGCCGCTTGAAGATCATGTCTCAAAGACACGCCGACGTATCGGGAGTTACGGGACAGGTCTTCGCGGATCTCACCTCCTCCGAGAGTCCGCATCTGGGCGAGCAAGAAACCGATGGCCGCACTGATCACAATCGTGCCCACCGTCATGGCGATCAGCAGTTCAGTCAGGGTGAACCCCAAAGCTCGTGTAGCCCGCCTCGCGGGGGCAACGCTGATCATTTTCTACCCTCGTACATCACGGTTACTAGCTGGACCGATCCTGCGCGTCCCCGACCGCCGGGATACTCGACCCGCACAGTCAATCGCTTTGTGTTCGCCAGTCCCTCTTCCGCGAAGACATCGAGGCTACGCGTGAACACCCCAGCTGAGTCGACTACTCCGGCAGCACTGACCCGCACTGGGGGCTCTGAAACGATCGTCGCGGGTCGACGCGCCTTGACCTCTTCGAGATACGAGGCCGCGATCGCCGTCACCTGCGACCTTAAGGCGGAATCCGTTTGTAGCGCGGTTGCCAATATGCTGGAGCCTGACAGTGCGACGACTGCAATGCTCAGAAGTACCAGCGCGATTAGCACATTTGTCAGCGCGAATCCGCGCTCGCTCCTCAACATCTTCGGTGCTCCTCATCTCCACTTGCCGGAATGGTAGCGCCAGGTGCGGACGGCTCCCGAGCCCGAGACCGTCACCGCCGACACGGCCGATGGATGGTCTGCATGATAGAGGAAGATCGCGCCGCCTTTGCGGACCCCACTCACAGGGCGCACCATACCGCGTGCATCGAACTCGATGCGATCGTTCTGGAAATCGATTGGGTCACTTGTCGCTGAACTGAGAGGACCCACCGTCGCAGCGCCAGCTCCGAAGCTGATGTTAGCGGGAAGTTCGACTCCCGGGATTCCCGCACTGGACCCGCGGGACAGGAGACGCGCAGCCCGAGATTCGGACTCCGTCTCCGCAATGATCCCGCTCAATTCCTCTGTAGTGTCTTGGAAGGCGGCGTAGAAGTCCTTCGAAACGTAGAAGCTCACCCGCACGACCCGCTTTGCGGCAATCGCCCGCATCCTGGCGGACTCGAGATCACGCATCAACTGACGGGCCGTCTGGTAGACCGCCTGCTCAGGAGTCCTTCGCATCGTTCGCGGCAAGACGATCGCCGCCATAACACCCGCAAGCAACATCACGATGACGACTTCGATTATCGTGAAACCTGTCCTGCGGGCAACTGCCATTACGCCGATTCCTCTGAACTCGCTGAAATTGTCTCTTGTGCGCGGGCGGCGGGTAGATGCCCACGTCACATACTGGTGCATAAACTGTGCGCAAAGCGGGTCTGAGGTGAACCGCCTGAAAGTTAACTAGTTACGGAGCGGGCAATTCCGTAACGGACCCTGTGGGCAGCGGTGATTCGGTCATCTTGACTGAAGTCAGGCGCGCCAGGTTGGCCGGCCGGAGCTGCCTAGGACCCGGGCGTTCTGTGACGTGGATTACTGAAGCTTTACTCTCGGAGCCGATAAACTCGCACGAGCGTATTGTCGCGGTGGCTGAACGTCAGTGCGAACAGCCCACCCTGCAGCGTCATCGCGTGATAGGTGGGGGCGTAATACGAACCACCAAACAGAGTCTCGATCCACGTGTCGAAGGCGCTGGACCGCTCTGATGCATCATCATCGTTCGCCCGGGTCGACGGGGCTTGCACGGAGAGTCCATGCGTCTGGCCGCTTTCTAGGTCGAGCAGAACGGGATCGACGCCGTAGCCGCCCACCAGCAGTCGGCCGTCAGCGGACAGGGTGCCCTGGGAGTACTGGCCGCGCAGCGCGCCGATCGGCGACAGGCGCCCCGCGCTTGGATCGATCGACCAGAGGCCCGTCCCCGCTGCGGGATCGTTCGCGGCGCAGACGAACTCGGCCTGCGCTGCTCGCGAATCCAAACACCAAACCGTCAGCGCCGTGGGACCAAGCCGGGTTGTAACGGAGTCGCCGATCAGTACAAGGTCGGAGGACGAGGCCAGGCCCGAGAGCGGTACGAGCATATAGATGAGCCCACCGAACGTATAGCCGGGAAAGCGCTGGGTCAGCACAAGGGTCTGGCGATTCGTGCCCACGATCGCATCTGTGATCATCGCCTGCTCGGCGTAGGTTTCGCCCGGATCTCGCAGCGCCCACTCGAATTGCTGGTGCTCGCCGACTTCAAAGTCACCGGCCAGGAGAACGGCGCGTCCCTCGTACGTGTCCACTTCGACGACTTCCCAGCGACCTGCATCCGGGTCCACACGCAGCCTGGGTTGACCGAGGGCGGGAAGCGCGGTCTCGAAGATCACGGCCTGAGACGTGTCGGTCCCGATGACCTGTAGTCGCAGCGTCCCGTTCTGAGAAGCACGCAGAACGACCGCCCGGTCATCATCGAGGAAGTCCAGGTCGATAGCCGAGATCTCGGCGAACCCACCATCGGCAAGCTCGATCTGGAATCGCGCTTCTTCGTACCGGTAATCGGCGTCGGTCCAGTTATATGTCTGTGCCGCGACGCGACGGCCGGAGGGAGAGAGGCGCAGTTCGGCGACGGAACCCTTGATGGGTACCTCCCGAATCACTTCCGGAGATGACAGCGGCGTGGCCAGGCTTTTCTGCGCAGCCGCCAGCGCGTCGCCGCTGAAGTTGTAGCGGAACCAGAGCGTGCTCGTTACCAGCAGGGCTGCGGCGAGAATGAATGCGGCCAGCGCCGGCAGACGGGCCAGTCGCGGGCGGCTGATCCACAGTGTGGTACCCAGGCCAAGGAGTACCAGAATGAAGCCGGGCGTGTATCGCGCCCAGAGGTGGAGCTGCATCGCCGGCAGGTTGGACTCGAGGCGTGTCAATCCACCGATCAGGTAAAGAGCGGCCAGTGCGCCCAGGGCAAGGAGCGTCACCTTTATCGTCGGCCAGCGTTCCCTTCGATCTTCGCTCGGGTTCCGGATCGCGAAGTAGATGAGCAGCAGTCCGAGTAGCGCCTCGCCCACCAGCAACAGGGTCGGCGGCGCTTGATCGAAATAAAGCCCGTTGGACTGCCTCGATCCCAGCAATCCTGCGCCGAGCGCGACAACGCCTGTCGCCGCCAGCGTGACTCGCGCCGGACGCGCCAGAAGCAGCAACCCGATCACCAGTAGCGGTAACGATGACGGTGTGAGCACCGCAAACAAGCAGGCGAGCACTCCGAGGATGCGCGCGTTTCGCTGTCGTGTCGTGTCTTGGGCCTGCTGCTTGGAGGCGGCAAGCGTCGTCCCTTCAACTTTGAGGTCGAGGTGCTCGATCGCCGCCTTTAGTCGCTCAACATCCGTCGGCGCGACCGGAAGCTTGAGAGTCGCCCCGCGGCCGTCCACCGCGATCAGCTGCCGGTTCTTCGCTCCGCTGACATTCAGCCGCAGGTCGCGCAGGTCGGCATAGCGGATCGATCGCGCATCACGCGCTTCGTTCAAGAGAGCGACTGGATCTGCCCCAAGCCCGGAATCGACGCCGTGCAGCCAGTGGAGTCGATCCTTCGCCAGGATGACAACCTGTTCTGGATCGTCGGCTGCCCGCACCACGAGAACGCCGGGTGTTTCGACTTCAGACACCGCCAGCCCCTGAGCTGCCGCAGCATCGCGAATCGCCCGCAGACGCTTGGCCAGGCTGGGGTGGGACATGCGACCTTCGCTGTCGGCACGCCAGCGGCGCGGCAGCTTCATCAGGTGGTGGATTTTTGTCAAAGCGCTGATGAGCGGCTCGGCTTCGCCAACCAGCTCGAGGGCGCGAAGATCGCTATCGTGCTCGCGGCTCTGGCTCTGGGCCGCAAGAGCGACCAGGGCCCCGAGAACCACCAGGGGCCAGGCCCAGGTCAGAGTGGCAAGCGAGACGGAATCGATGCCAAGGCCGAGCACGACAGAGAACGGCAAGGCCGCCAGCAAAGCGACGGCAATCTCCCGTCTGATCAGCCGGCGCGCGTCGAAGTACTCGAGGTGGGCCACTTCGTGGGCGAAGATCGCTTGGGTCTCAGCAGGGGTCAGCGCTTTCAGCAAGTCGGCAGTGAACATCACCGCGGGTCGCTTGCGGGAGGGTAGGGCAAAAGCGTTCACCCAGTATCCACCCCTGGCATCCATCTCGAGCAGGCGCGGGTACTGGCAACTCGCCTTCGTCACCACGTCATCGAACTTGACCTGCAGCTCCGGCCGCTCGAGCCGATCGGCACCCAGCAGCCAGGGGAGTATCCAGGCGTTGAATTGGTGCCAGAATAACGCCGTGGCCAGAATCAGCAGGGCCACGGGCAACGCGTAGCTTCCCGCTCGATGAGCGAAGAACGGCTGCAGCGCCAACAGAACCCAGACGCCTAACATAGCGGACCAGAACCGCAGGGTGTGGGACAGATAAGCGAACAGACCCCAAGACTCCTCGAAGATGGCGCGGCGGGCCGGGAAACGGGCCACGAGCAGGGCGACGAGCAGGACCGCAAGCTTGATGAGCGGATACTCGAAGCTGATGACCAGGCTGGTCGCGATGGCAGCCGCGATGACGAAGACGAGCCGCTGCGCATTGGCGAAGCGCAACTCGGCGAAGGCCGGATCATCCACGCGGCGGATCAAACGACGGCCTTGCCACCAGACATAGACAGCCGGAGCGATGAGCACCACGAAGGAGGCGATTTGTGTCACTAACGGGCTCGAAACAGAGTGTTGCGGCAAGGGGGCCGGGCGGGTTTCAGCTTGTGTACCCAATACGGAACCGGGGGGTTCCCCGGTCGAGGCGGACTCTGGCAGGGTGGCAAGCTCGCGCCCCTCGCGCGCCTGGATTGCTGGGGTTCCCGGCACTATGTTGCGCCGGTAAGGTTCCTTCCCAACCAACGAGTCTTTCGTGCGCGGCTTTTCACTGTAGAGAGACCGACATGCGACGCGTCCTCCAGGCTTGTCTCGCGCTGATAGCGATAACGACTCTCGTGCAGTGCGGCGGGGATGGTGTCACGGACACTGACTCGGCCAGGCTAGCGATCGTCTCGGGTAACAATCAGACCGGCGGCCCCGGCACGCAGCTCCCGGAGCCGTTCGTCGTCCGCGTCACCTCGGGAGTCCTCGGCGGCCTCGGGGTGGCCGGCCGAACTGTGACCTGGGCGGTTACCTCGGGTGGTGGATCGCTGTCCAGCGCATCGACTCAGACCGACGCGGACGGATTCGCCTCGGTTCGCTACACGTTGGGACCTGAAATTGGCCCGAAGTCGGTGACGGCAGCGGCCGGTGGCGCCTCAGGCTCGCCGGTGACGTTCAGCGCCATCGCTGTCCCGGTCGTTGGTGACATCCAGGGCATTGTGTCTGACCAGCTGGACACCCGCATCGAGGGTGTGGCGGTCCGCCTGCGGACCCGCGGGGGTGGATCCGATCTCGACGTCCAGCCCACCGGAGCGAACGGCGCCTACGTTTTCGCTTCGGTCCAGGCCGGTGACTACGATGTGCTGGTCGACGTCCCCGGCGGCTACGGTCTGACCGAGCAGCAGCAGAACCCGGTGCCGGTAACGGTAATAGCCGGGCAAACCGTGACGGCGGACTTCGCGCTGCGACGTCTACCCGTGCTGCTGATCGAGTGCGTCTCGGGCGCGACCGGTGGCGACGTCGTCTCCCGGGGCTTCTATATATCCAGCTACCCCGGCATGACTTTGGCGGTGGTCGAGCTGTTCATGGCCTCCGGCACCGCCGGCGACTATGTGATCTCCTTGACCGCGCGTTCCGGAACCTACGATGGCCCGGTTTTGGCGGTCGCCGAGGCGTCCGTCGCTTTCAACGGCGATGTGTTCAACATGATTCCAGTGGAGTTCTTCTTCCCGGAACCGGAGGTAGCCACCGGGACGATCGTGACGTTCGCGTTCGAGGTCCTGAGTGGGCCGGCGCTGAATCCGGTGTTCGCGGTACCCGGCAACAATCCGGATTGCCCGGTCATCGAGACCGAGAACACATCGCCGCCGCTGAGCACGAAACGGCGGGACGGGGTCGAGATCCGGGTGTTTGGGCTTTCTCCGTAAGTCGGAGGCGGGGGCGTCAGAAAACAGATGTTTCCCGCTAGTCCAAAGTCATTATTGACATTAGCCGCCCGCGCCCGGCATATTGACCTCGGTGCCCCAGGCTAGACTGGACTGACGGAGGGTCTTCGTGCGGCCCCTCGGTTTCCTCCAGACGTGACTCTTCCTCACGAATATCGTCCCTGCTGCCGAGGTTGGGACCGGCTTGTCTGAGTCGGGCCTCCGGCTTGCGGCTATCGTTCCGATATTGACACAGATTGCCGAGTAGCGCCTTTGACCTAGCCGCGTAAAGCGGCGTGACAGGAGGTTGTTCCTGGATGGCCGTTTTCGACCCATCTCAGCCGAAGGCCAACAGGGTCTTCATCTCTTACAGCAGCATCGATCGCGTCCGTACCAACGGGCTTGGCCTGTTGCTCGAGGCGATGGGACATCAGGTGTTCCACGACCACCGGACCATCAAGCCCGGCATGCGCTGGGAAGCGGCGCTGCAAGAAGGGTTGGACCAGTCCGACTCCCTCATGTTGTTCTGGACCAAGCATGCCGCCAAGTCAGAGTGGGTTCGTAAAGAATACGAGTATTACGCCGCGACCTTTCCCGACCGAACGCTGGTGCCCGTGCTGGGAGATGAGACGCCGCTGCCCGAGTTGCTGAAAACGCGTCAACACGCCGATTTCGCGCCTCTGGTCAATGAGGTCCTGGAGATGAAGCGGCGGATGAAGAAGGAGGGGGCGGGCGCCACACAGATCCAGCAGGCGGTGATGAATCGCCTGGACGAGGCGGGCATCGAGGTCAAAGGCAAGAAGAAGCACACGCTCATCTTCTTGTTCCTCGGCTTCGGTTGGTTGAGCACACTGCTGCGCTACCCGCGGGCCATGGCTGAGAAGGTCGGCAGGGGCGTGGTCGAGAAGACGGCGCAGCTGTCCGTCGGGCAAGCGCTGGCGCTAGCGGTGGCGGCGGTGGTCGGTTTTGCCGGAGAACCGTTCGTGCCAGACGCTATTCCGCGGTTGGGGCCGGCGGAGCCGACGATCATTCAAGCCAGCGCAGGAACTGATGTCGGCGGGCTGGTGCATTTCGATGAAGCTTCGACATCACATGAAGCCATCAATCAGCGCCTCGACGATATCAGCGAGCGGCTGAACGGTCTGGTATTCGCTTGGGCCGATTCAGTGAATCAGTGCCGACTGGATGTCCGTGATCTGCGAGGAGAGATCAATCGGGCGGTCGCTCAGCTCGGCGCGGCAAGCGCTCCGCGCGGCCCCTTGCTGGACACGGTGCCGGCCGGCGCGCCGACGAGACCGCCTCTGCCGACTCCGGCTCTACCGGACGCGGCGCCCAGCGGGCTCGATGCCACGGCCGATACCTCAGGGCGCGTGAGCCTGGTCTGGACCGGCAATGCGACCAACGCGGATGGCTTCGAGATTCAGCGCTGCATCGGCGCGGAATGCACTAATTTCACGCGCCTGGCCAGGACCGAGGGGAATCAGACGTCCTTCACGGACGCGGGCGTCGACAGCTTCACCTACCGTTACCGCGTGCGCGCCTACAACGGCGCTGGTCAGTCGGGGTGGTCGAACATCGATTTGGCGGCCGCGGGCCGGTTCGAGCGCGGCCGCGTCCAGATGCCGAGACTGAAGGACCAGACTCGCGCTTTGAGGATTATCGCCGAGAATTACCCCGCTGACCTGAAGTCAGCCGGAGTGAAAGGCGACGTCGTGGTCAACGTCCATGTTGACGAATCCGGGGCTGTCGGACTGCGGCCAACCTGCGCACCGTTCATAAAACGCAGTTCCGGCAACGACAAATTGGACCAGGCCGCGCTGACCGCCGTCCAGAAGTTCGATTTCGAGCCGGCCAGCGACTCCGGCCGGCGGGTGCCGCTCTGCGTGGCCATACCGATCACGTTCCGATAGCCGAGCCCGGAACCGAAAGCTGTCGGTCGATGGTGATGACCGTGCTTGGAAGGCCGATCGCTGTCGAAGGCTAACTCGAAGAGCCCGAGCGTGACTTCGCCGAACAGCGCCTACAGTCGATGAGCATCGGCTTGGGTCAGATCATGGGCTTCAATCACAAGGCGGTCGGTGCGCCTGCGGCGCGGGCGATGCTGTTCAGCCCCGTGGAAGACCAGGTGCTCTACGTGGCGCGGTTCATCGCGCCGAAGAAAGATGTCGTGTCCAAGCGGAATCCCGATATGCAGGACTTTCGCACCCTGGCCCGCTACTAGAACGGGCCGGCTTATGAACCGCACTTCTACCACGAGCGCATCCAGACGTGGTTCAAGGAGTTCCGCGGTCTGCTCCGGTAGCCGCAAGCTGGGTAGAGGAAGACGGATGTCGACTGAGCCGGTCTCACTCATGAGCTCGAAGCCGAGACGCCGGGGGCGCCTGATTCTGCTCGCTGCTGCTCTCGCGGGTGGCACTACGCCCGCGCTGGCTGCTCCTCAGGTCACGACCATCCATCTCCCCGATTGGGGCTTGGATGATCCGAGCCGGGTCCGGCAGGGGCAGTTGAGCCTGATCGATCAGCCCGGCGGTTCGAGACTGGTCGTCTATTCGCTGCGTGAGCGGTCGCCGCAACCGGCAACCGGCGAATTCCGTGGCGCCATTCCGGATTTCCAGGGGAACTCACTTCTGGTCGACGACTTCGCCGCCGGCACGCGTAATCGTCTCGGTGGCTACTTCAACACATTCCAGCGGGCGCCCTCCCGGGCGCAGGCGGCGGTGGCCACGGCTGCGGACGGACGCCGGGCGTTGCGCCTGCAGTTCGCCAGGCAAGCGACGGGCTACTGCGGGCTCTGGGTCCACCTGTTCGACTTTACCGCTCACCCCAACCAGCGGCGCTATCTCGATTCACAGCCCTTCTCTAACCTCAGCTTCTGGGTCCGGGGCGTGCGTGGCGGTGAGCAACTGCTGCTGAAAATCGCCGATGCGGAGATGGAACGGCGAGAAGACGCGTTCTTGGTGGGCCATTTAGATGATTTCCTTGCCGAGGCTCGAGTCGACACTGTCTGGCGGCAAGCTGTGGTACCACTCAGTCGCCTGCCGCGGCAGATCAGCCGCTCGCGGTTGGCCTCGCTGGTACTCGAGGCGGCGACCGAGGACTCGAGTGCCGTATACGTCAGCTCGCTGGCCTTTTCACTGAAGCCGCAACCGCTGCCGGCGCTTCCCGAACCGGCTCCGCCGGTCGACTCGCGGCGGTTGGGCAAGGCGACCTGGGTTTGGAATACCGCCGAGTTGCTCGAAGACGAGCCGAAGCTGGAGGAGCTGCGACGCCTAGTCGCGGAGGAAAACATTGATCATGTCTTCCTGCAACTGCCCGGGCCGGTGAGCGGGGAGGTGCCGACCGGTGAGATCGTGCCGGACAGCCGGCTGCGCCCGCTGCTCGCCGATTGGACTGGGGCGGGTGTCAGGGTTTACGCCCTGGACGGATACGCCGGTTACGCGTTACCCGGATTCCATGCCCGCGTTCTGAAAACGATCGATAACGTGATTCGCTTCAACCGGGAGTCGAACCCGGAGGAGCGTTTCTACGGCATCCGTTACGACATCGAGCCGTATCTGCTACCCGGGTTTCACGGACCGCGCCGCGATGCGATTCTGCGTAACTACCTGGAGCTGACCGCGGCAAGCGCGCGCAAAGCCAACGCCGCAGGTCTCGCCTATGGCGTGGACATCCCTTTCTGGTACGATACGCCGGATGAGTACACCTATCAGCCGGTCATGGTCGCGTTCAGCGGTTCGAGCAAGCCCGTCAGCCACCACCTGATCGACTTGGTCGACGATCTTACGGTCATGGACTATCGGACGACCGCTTACGGCGCCGACGGAACGGTCCGGCATGCCGATGGGGAACTGGCCTATGCGGCCGCGCAGGGCAAGCGCGTTTTCGTCGGGTTGGAGACTTCACCGCTGCCGGACGAGCTGCTTCTGGACTTCAGCGGTAAACCGGGAATCGGGTTAGGAGGGAGCCTCCCGGCTGAGGAAGTCATTGTCATGGCAACGAAAGGCGATTCGACCCTGATGCTCGTCGTCGCGGCGGCTGAGAGCGCAGCAAAGCAGCGTGAGACCGTGGCGCGCCAGTTGCGGCGCGCTGGGGGCGATCCCCAGACCGCTCTATGGTGGCCCATCAGCCGGCGCGTCGATGTTCCGGGGGACCGCTTGAGCTTTTCGCGGTTGGGTGCCGAGCCCCTCCGTCAGGTGATCGAGGAGACGGCTTTTGAGTTCCGGAGACATAGCTCTTTCGCCGGTTTCGCGTTGCACCATGCTGCGAGTTACCAGGAGTTACGCGAGGATTTGCGTTAGCCATCGCTAAGAGCAGATTTGCGGTCCTGTAATCGCCGGGTTTGTGCTGGCCTTGCGGCGGCGCTCGCGACCGGCCTCAGGTTAGTGAATACCAGAAACTCACCTGAAGCGGCGCAGAACTAAGCCGCAGCCGTGGGCGAATCAGTGCCGGCCACGTCGGTGGAAACCCTGACGACCCTCAGGCAGGCCGGGATTAAGTACGCGTTAGCGCCCACGCGTCCAGCGGTGAATGCGATCGCCGCCGCAGTCGCGCCAATCAGCATCAGTCCCTGAGTCAAAGCCAGCAAGCTCGCCAGGATTCCGCTCACTTCGATGATCGTCGCCGCTGTAATCGGTTTGGTGTAACGGCCGTTCACTAGAATGGCGCGTTGGAACGATAGAAGGACCGAGAGCGCGGGGATGACGGCGAGGATGCGAGTCGGCGGGATAGCGAAAGCGCTCAGTTCAGGCGTGAGACCGGAGACGATTTCGAACCAGACGCGGGCCAACGGTGTGAAGCCGATCAGCGCCAGGCCGCCGCTTGCTGCCAGACCGAGGATCAAGGCAAAGCGGCCCAATTCGCGGACGTGCTCATTCCGTTTGCCTAGCAGTGCGATGGCGACCTCTTGATAGCTGAGGCCCATCGATCGGAAGATGAACGCGAGCGAGTTGACCACCGGCAGCACCGCAAGCGACTCGACAGGAAAGCGTGCACGGCCCATGAAGAAGGTCACTAGCGGGGGAACGGCGAGCGTGAGAGTCGAGGTGAACGCGAGAGGGAGATAGAAGTGCGTGATTCGTCGGTAATCCAACTGCTCGTATGCAGCGACGGTCCCCAGCAAGCTGCCCACAGTTCCCCGCGCCATCAAACGCGCCGCCACCGCTTCGCCACACACACCTGCGCATAAAGCCCAGGCACCCAGATAAGCGCCCGGTGGCTGACGCCAGATGAAGAGCGTGAAGGCCGTCAGCGTCATCGCCGCAAGCCGGATGACCGTTCCGTACGCCACCAGGCGTGTACGACCGTCGCGTATCAGCAGCCCTTGAAAGAAGCGCCGGTAGCCGATGGCTGCGGGCCAGGGGAGCAGGATGACGAGCGAGACGTGGGTGAGGTCGGCGACGTTCTCGGGCAAACCGATCAGGCCTTCGGCGATGAAGCGAAAAACCGGCGGCAGGACCAGCACCAGCATCAGAACCGTGATCCCGCCGTTCAACGCGTAGGTGAAGTTCCGCAGTTTCCGGTAGCTGGCCGCATCTTCGACCAGGGCGGTGGAGGCGCTCATAATCATGATCACCGGTGCCTCGACCAACACCGCGAAGGAGAACGCCACGCCATACGCAGCAAGGTTGAACTTAGGATCTGCGAGACGGGCGATGATGGCGGCTAGAAGCGGCCCTTCGACCGACATCATCAGCCATGTGGCCGCTAGTGGCACCCAGAAGACGAAGATCGATTTCGCCGAGCGCTGCAGTCGGCACCCCCTCCAGTTGAATCCGCGGAGGAGATTAGCGAGCGCGGTGGAGCCGGGCCAGAGCACGGCCCCCCCGCGCTGGGTGCGGATCGTCTACCCTGTGCGGCTTCCGCTGATTATCATGGCAGCGCGACGCCACGATTTGAGGCCCTGAGAAAGGCAGGTTGTGATGAAGACGTGGGAGTACAAGCTTGTGGACTCGCTGGATATCGAGGAGGGCGATTTCTTGGCGGTGAAGAGTCGCGAGGCGGTCGAGTCTCATCTCAACGAGCTGGGGGCTCAGGGCTGGGAGATCATCAACCTGGACTTTGTTGAGATCGAAGGCCGGACGTCATTCGTGGGGGTGGCCAAGCGGGAAAAGGCCTAGCCTTGCGGAGCCGGTTAACAAAATGGCGGCGGGATACTCTTCAGAGTTCCAGGGCCGCCACGGCATGCGGTATAAGGAACGGCGAAGAGCACCCCGCCATAAGCAGACCCCGGGAGGCCGTGTGCCTGGCTGCGCCGACTCCCGCCAAGTCAGACGCTTCAACAACAAACAAGCTCGGTCACACGAGCCTTCCCCCGGGGCACTGCCGCTTGACAGTCCTTACAAGTCCTGTGCCGCTGTAGGCGGCGACACAATCTCAACAGCTAGCGGGGTTTGTGGGTCGCGGAGCGATCGGGTTTCGCCACTGCGCCGCAACAACCGTTGCGCGCATCCGACGCGAGGGTGGGGCGTTCGGGGGGCGCAGCCGGGCGGTTGACTGCCGGGCCGCGGCTAGACCGTGGCCCGGC